>SLLP01000142.1 GCA_007133995.1 Balneolales bacterium | reverse complement strand
TGCCCTGTGGGGTGTGGAGCAGAAACACCTTGCCCGCACCCGTTTCCCGCTGGGCGGTTACCACAAGTCGGAAATCAGGCAGTTTGCCACCGATTTTGAACTTTTCAATGTTGCCAACAAGAAAGATTCCTACGAGATCTGCTTTGTACCGGATAACGACTATCGGCGGTTCCTGCGCGAACGGGTGGAAGGATTGCAGGAAAAGGTGGAAGGAGGACTCTTTGTGGATCGCGACGGTCATGTCGTGGGAAAACACAGGGGATATCCGTTCTACACCATCGGTCAGCGCCGAGGACTCCATCTTGCCATGGGCAAGCCGGTTTATGTGACGCATATTGATCCCGAAACCAATACCATCACGGTAGGAGAAGAGACCGACCTTGTAAACACCACGGCAATAGCACGAAATATTGTCATGGGAAAATATGAACGAATTACGGAAAAGGAGATGCCGGTGAATGCGGCAATCCGGTACAATGATACCGGAGAGCCAGGCTTCCTGACCCAGACAGGTGACGATGAATTCCAGGTTCGCTTTCCGGAAGGCAGAACAGCCATCACTCCCGGACAGGCGCTGGTCGCATACGAAGGAGACGATGTTCTCACCGGAGGATGGATCCTCAAGGCAACCGAACCACTTTTTGATCACATAATCTCATCCTGATGAACGACCACTCCAGATCCCTCACTTGTCTGTCCGCCGGGAGCGGGGCAGCGAAACATACCTGTCCTTCCATTCTCAACTCACGGAATGGATTGCTCGCAGGTTCATTGGTTATTATCGGCATACTGTCGGCTTTCATCTTGTCGACACCGGCCTGGTCAACTGCCGTTCCAACATCCGAGTCAGAATCCTCTGCCCGCGACCATCAATCAGAAGAGAGGTACTCTGAGACCGTGGTTGGTCCGCCATTCGAAGGCAGCATCACCATCAGCAGATATACCATACGCGCTGACGGTAGCGAGTACTGGGTGTCGAGCACTCCGCTGATCATTCATCCCGATTATATCCTCATGGTACAGTCCGAAGGGGAGTCCGTTGAAATATTGGGGAATATACGGGCGGAAGGGATACTGATTCGTCAGCAGAGAGAAGATTTTGTTTTTCTCACATCCGATCGGAAGGCGGTCATCATGAACAAGCAGGAGTTGCAGAAGATGATAGGGATGCTGGAAACCATGAGGGGGCGCACCGCCGAAGAGCAGCCGGCTGAACCGGAGGTGACATTTCAGCAAACCAATGAACGAAAGACAATTGAAAATTTCAGAGCAAGAAAATGGATTGTGAAGCAGGATAACAGTGATTCCGAATGGCACATATGGGTTACGGATGAGCTATCGGTATCCTGGGGAGTGCTTTCTGAACGATGGCTGACGCGTCAGCTGTCACTATCCGGACTGCCGGCGGAGCAGTGGTTTATCGATGATAAGCTGCCTGTACAGGCGGAACACTGGATTCGCGGCGAACTAGCCGAAGTAATAAAAATGAATGATATTACCCCGGAAAGTATTCCCGTGTCACGTTTCCAGATACCCGGTGATTACCAGAGAATAACATTTCAGCAGATGCTTTTCGACAGGATGCGAAACCGCTGATCTGTCTCGCCCGCCCCTGTCTTTTATGACCAGTGTACCTGGTAACCAGAAAAACCATTGAAATGAATAGATTTAAATTGACGCTGTTTTTTGCCGCTTTACTTATTCTTACCCACTGCGGCACAACAGAGCAAGTTTACGATTACACACCGGCTGATGAAGCGCATATCTACTATGACATTGACGGCACCTTAGAAGATGATGAAGACATTAGCGAGTACATTGCGCCCTATGTCCGGAGCATGGCCCGGACGATGAACCGGGTGATCACCATCAGTGAAGGGGCTTTTGAGCGTGGAAAACCGGAAGGAGCGCTTGGGAATTTGGCGGCAGACATCGTGCGTTACCGTGCGACCGCCGGGATGGGCAAGCGGGTAGATGTGAGTGTGATGAACAACGGAGGCCTTCGTGTGCCTTTACCAGAAGGAAAGATAACCGTCGGACACATCTATGAGCTCATGCCGTTCGAAAATTATATCGCTGTGCTTCGCTTCACCGGGGAGCAGCTCAAGCAAATTGCCGATGAACTGGCATCTGTGAATGGCGAAGCGGTTAGTGGCATCCGTTTTCGTATAGTGGACGGCAAAGCGCGTGATATTCTGGTGGACTCGCTCAGTGTGCATCCCGACCGCCATTACTGGGTGGCAACCAACAACTGGATGGCGGATGGCGGCGGAGATGCTCCCACACTTTGGGAGCCCCTTGAAAGACGCAATATTGATGTTTTAATCCGTAATGCCATCATTGAATATCTGAACGTACGCGAAACCATAGCACCTTACATTGACCAGCGCATTCGAAACTGACAAAATATGAACCGACGAACGTTTTTACATAACACAGCCATACTTGGTGCCGGGATGAGCCTTGGTGGCATTGTCCCTTTTGGCAGTGCGCTTGGCAATACCGGTCCCCGGGTCACCATTCTTCATACCAATGATACCCATGCGAGAATCGAACCTTTCCCTGAAAACGCACCAAGATATGCGGGGATGGGAGGAGTGGCACGCAGGGCGACACTGATCAGACAGCTGCGGGCTGAGAATCCAGACAGTCTGTTGCTGGATGCCGGAGATGTGTTTCAGGGAACACCCTATTTCAACAAGTTCAACGGAGCACTTGATTTTGAGGTAATGTCCAGGATGGGCTATGATGCGGCAACCATCGGGAATCACGAGTTTGACAACGGTGTGCGTGGATTTGAAGATGTGATGAGCAAGGCCGGTTTTCCGTTTGTATCTACAAACTATGATTTCGGTACCACACAAATGGGATTGCGCGTCCAAAAATTCCTGATACGCCAGGTTGCCGGTGTGAAGATCGGTATCTTCGGACTTGGAGTGGCATTTGAGAATCTGGTACTGCCACATTTGCACCGTGGAGTCACCTATCTGGATCCGGTCGAGGTCGCTGCCGAAACCACAGTGCACCTTAGAGAATATCATCGATGCGATATGATCATTTGCCTGAGTCATATTGGTTACCGCTACAATGACAATCGCGTCAGCGATCGCGTGGTGGCCGGGCAGGTTGACGGTATTGATCTCATTATCGGCGGACACACCCACACCCTGATGCCGGAGCCGGAACTGTTTGAGAAGCCTGACGGCCACAGAACATGGGTATCACAAGTCGGTTTTGCCGGAGTTGTACTGGGACGTCTTGATTTTTATTTTGACCGGCATCGTAAAATTGCCGCGGTACAGCATCAAAATTACTCCGTCACCAAATCATACGCATAAACAGGACAAGAAATAATCAGAACAAGACTATGGGTGTGGACGGACCGGAGTACCATGATAAAGCTGGGGAATGTGTTTACCGGGTATGTTGACACAAATCTATTATGAGCCTGCTTCGGAATTGGCGACGAAAAAAACTGGATCGGATTCCTTTTCCTGATCAATGGAAAAGTATTCTTTCCGATAATGTAATCCAATACAAAAAAATGGATTCATATCAGCGAGAAAAGTTTGAGTCAAAAGTACGTTACTTCATGGAGGAGAAGAGTTTTGAGGGTTGTGCTGGGCTGGAGCTGGACGAGGAGAAAAATCTGCTAATTGCAGCGCTTGCCTGCATACCGCTGATGGGTGATGTTTCCGATCTCTACCCCTATCTCCGATCCGTATTGGTCTACCCCTCGGAATACAGGGCACCCTATCGTGAGTCGGGTGTTGATGGGGTTGTTTCCGAAGGTGTGGAAAGCAGAAGCGGAGAATCCTGGGATCAGGGAGTCCTGGTTTTCTCCTGGGATGAAGTAGTCTACGACCTTCGGCACCCACGCGACGGAGCCAATATTGTTTTCCACGAGTGCGCCCATCAGCTTGATTATGAGTGGGGTGCAACCATGGAGAGCTTTTCCTGGCAACAAAAAACAGGTGAACCGGGAATGGCTTCTGTTTTGAAGTCATCCTACCAGAAACTGCTGGATAGACTGGAAAGGGGGCGACCGGTGCGGATTGATGACTATGCAGCAACCAATATTCATGAGTTTTTTGCTGTGATGACGGAAACCTGGCTGGAGCGCCCCGATCGCATCCGCAGCGACTGGCCGGAGGTGGAAAAAGTTCTATCTGACTTCTACAACATGAACCCCGATTTTTTGTAAATTGATAGTGATGTAGTGCAGGAAAGGTTTGCAGTACAATTTTTCTCACAAAACAGAGAGGAAATCGTATGACTGCCACAGCCAGTTCAACATTAAACCAGCAGATTGTCGAAAAACGCCACTATTGGATTGAGGGTCTTCGGGTATTTCTTGGATTGCTACTCATCTACAAGGGATATTATTTCGTTGAACATCTCGCCCTTATCTACAATTACATCGATGATACCATGCCAATTTCAGCTTTTATGGTATCCCATTATGTCGTTTTTGCACATCTTGCTGGCGGAATCATGATTATTTTCGGCATGCTGACGCGCATTGCCGTATTTGCCCAGATGCCTATCGTAATTCTTGGGGCGATATACTACACCGGCCAGGGTAGCACATTTTTCGGTCCGACAGCAGAGCTGGAATATTCTCTGCTGATCTTTGTGCTATTGATCGTCTTTTTCTTCTACGGATCAGGAAAATGCTCTGTAGACCATTACATCCTCAGAAAAAAGCGGGAAGAGGATCAATAAGACCGGTTTTGCAGAAATTTAGACCTTGTTCCATTCGTATCGCATTCCGGTAGTCTGTACCCCATATGTACCCGGAAGTAATGAATATTTGCAGATGATAACCACAACTCTTTTACACCCTGTGAAATATCAGGAACCGACCTCTGCAATCGTTTCATCCTGAATTTTTACCGTTCGGTATGGATACCGCTTGACCATGTCGTAGTTGTGGGTAACCATCAGAACGGCCATACCGCGATTGTTGATTTGCCGAAATATATCCATAATGGAGTGCGCTGCTTCGGGATCCAGGTTGCCTGTGGGCTCATCGGCCAACATCAGGCGCGGCTCGTTGGCCAACGCCCTGGCGATCACGACACGCTGTTGCTCACCACCAGAAAGGTCATCCGGCATATCGAAACGCCGATGGCTCAATCCAACCATAGAGAGGACCTCAAGTGCACGCTGCTTGATATAACTGCGTTTTTTACCGGTAACCTCCAACGCAAAAGCTACATTGTCATACACATTTCGATCGGGCAGAAGTTGGAAATCCTGGAATACTATGCCCAGGCTCCGTCTGAGCTGGGGAACCATGCGCTCCTTAAGTGCAGTGACATTGATACCGGCGACATGTACCCTGCCCTCCACCGGAAGAAGGTCTCGGTAAATCAACTTGAGGAAGGAACTCTTGCCGGAACCCGTTGCGCCAATCAGATACACAAACTCTGCACTCTCAAGTGAAAAATTGAGATTGCGGAAAATAAACCTGTCATCAAATCGGACAGTCACATTTTCAAAAGATATCACAGAATGGTCATTCAAGACAAAGCACCATGGTTATGCGGTCGCTGTTATCGGATGCATCACTGAAGTCAAAATCCTCGTAAGCGGCCAAAATACGTAAATTCGACTGCATTATCATGATTTTAATTTCCTGGAAGCTCCAGATTCTCTGTTTGTGAATCTCTTCGAAGCGGTCAATGGAGCGGCCCGACACGGGATCCTTCTTTTCCACAACAAAATGATTCGTATGAATCCCGTTTTTACGATCATAAGTGCTGCTTCGGGTGTACAAATAGTTGCGGTGAGCATTGTGTTCACCATCGAGCAATGGCGCGATTTTTGGTGAATAGTTTGGTGTGGTAAAATCAAAAATAAAAATGCCATCGTCAGCCAGGTGATCTGACACCCCTCTGAGCACAGAAAAAATCTGCTCTTTGGTATGCAGATAATTCAGACTGTCAAAAACCATGTAGATGATGTCAAAGACTTTGTCGACATTCAAACGGCACATATCCTGAACCATCCATGTGATGTGGCTTTTTCTTCGTTTGCCCTTCTGTCGGGCCATACGGATCATTTCGGCAGAAACATCGGTGGCGGTAATATCATAATCATCACGTTTTTCCATGGCCAGTGCCATAGTTCCTGTTCCGCAAGCCAATTCGAGCACCCGGTTTCCGAATGGATGATGATATTGTATGATGCCGTCTATGTAGTCAGTCCAGTCTTCATAATCCACATCTTTCATTATGTGATCATAGACAGGTGCAAGCTTGTTATAGATGACCTCACTCCGTTCCCGGTCTTTTTCAGTTTGCATGTGAAGACTGCATGTATTAGTGAGATATATTTCTTCGTTCAATCATCTCCAGGGCCAGATCGCATGCCGCCAGCATCGATCCTGCATGGGCCTGATTCTTACCGGCAATGGAAAACGCAGTTCCATGATCCGGTGATGTCCGGATGATCGGGAGTCCGGCAGTTACATTTACACCACTCCCAAAACCTGCCAGTTTCAATGGAATGAGACCCTGGTCATGATACATGGCAAATACCAGGTCGGCATGTTCAAATTCTCTGCTGCCAAAAAAACCATCGGCGGGCCATGGTCCGTCAATATTCATTTTCTGCTTTTTTGCTGCTTCAATGGCCGGAGTGATGAGTTCCCGTTCTTCCGATCCCAGGACACCGCCATCACCGGCATGGGGATTGAGTCCCAATACTGCAATGCGCGGATTTGCTATGCCAAAATCCTCTCTAAGTGCACGGTGGTAAAGGTGAAGCCGTGACAAGATAAGATCGGTTGTAAGTGTGCGGGACACCTGACACAACGGTAAATGTATGGTTGCCAGACCAATTCGCATGAAGCGGTTGACCAGCATCATACCGATGGCATCCGTTCGGGTGAGCTCGGCGAGATATTCGGTATGACCCGGAACCTTGAATCCCGCCATGTGTATTGACTCCTTGGAAATCGGCGCGGTTACGACGGCATCTGCCAGCCCCGACAGGCAAGCGTTTACACCGGCAGAGACAGCATCCATAGCCAGTTTTCCCGATGCAGCTGTAATGGCACCGGGGCTGATTTTTTCCTGAGGCTCCCGACAAGGAACCAGGAGTACTTTTCCAGGATCAGGAGGAGTGAGATCACTCATGTTCGACGGGAAAGCATGCTCACCGCTGTAAATCCAGAAGCGCACATCCTGTTCGCCGGAAAATAAGTTCGGCTCGGTCAACCTGTTGGAAAGCTTCGAGTAGAAGAGCATAGCATCCCGGGATGCCAACAGAAGCATCCCGAAATTGACGCCGGAGTTGGAGTTCTTCAGCTCTGAAAGCATCTTCAAAATGATCTCGGGTCCAACACCGTTTCTGTCACCCATGGTTATGGCCAAAACTGGATGGTCACGGCTTCGGGTTGCATCGGATGGTTGCCTGGTTTCGCTTCTACTTGTCATCTTCGATCAATTAGCCTGTAATCTCCAAATCCGGTAGTTGCCTCAAATACAAAACTCCTGTCCGAATAATGCCATACTTCACGGGCGGGCTGATTCGGCGGGAATGTACGTTCTCTGCTGTCAGGCTCACCGTGACGCACATATATCTTGCCCTGATCCGATTCGTAACCGGGTTTCTGAGGTGTTGTAAAGTTATCGTAGGCATAGTCAATACGACGGTAAAACTCTACCATCAGTTCGTTGTACTCATTCTCCGGACTCGGGTCTCTTTCCGACCAGAATCTTCGAAAACGCTCCTCACGCTGCTGTCGATTGCCTCTGCGCAGTTCGCGGTGCGTATCGTCATCAACAATATACCGCATCATTTCAATGGCCACATCCAGATTCAAAAGGCTCACAGGCATGTCAAGCCACAGACTCTGATAAGTGCGTTTTGTTATGGTTTTTGTGTTTCCATCGGGCAGGTTCTTTACCAGGCGGATCCTGTAGTGGGCATTCTCGAAGGTACTGTTAGGGATCTGTAACAGATAGAAATTACCGGTGAGCTGTTCGTTGTCAAACTCTTTTAATATTAGTCGGGGTCTTTCATCTTCCATGATGATATCATGAACATAGCCGGTAAGCATGTGATCCGGATCAAAATCGTATTCAAAAACATTGTTTTGAACTGTGGTGTCATTCCGACTGATACGCACCTTGTAGATATCCAAAGAGTATTCGGCATCTTCCTGCAAATTAGGGAACCATACGGCAAGCTTATGATCACGGCCAAAATAGACATTGCGCCCCATATTCATTAGTGGAGCCGAAAAGGGAGGCTGCAAGTCAGATTGCTCATCGAGAAAGTAGAAAAAGGCCAAATCTGAATCATAAGAGTCGGGTATGCGGAATGAGGGAGCCATTCCGCGACGCGTACGGCTGTCGGCCCGGGTACTGCTTTCAATTCGGTAGCGTCCCGGCTGGAGTGACTCCGAAATGAGATTCTGATGAAAGGAGGTTGCGGATTGGGTCTGTTCGTACGTCTCGGCGTAAATGGTCTCGCTCCATGTTCGTGTGATAGCCGGTCCGGGTTCGCTCCTGTCAGCTGCATTATCCGTTCTCTTACGGATATCCAGGCGAACAGTGGGTTCGGCGTAAAAACGTCGCACCTGATCGCCCTGCTGATCCTCCCGCATTCTGCGAAACGACAAGAAATTATTTTCCAGCCGAAATGTGGTGACAAGATTCATCTCCGTTGTATCTGCACCCGGTACAACATGATGCTCAAAAAAAACATTGGGCTGGCGATCTCGCGTTCGTAAATATTCGTATGTGATCCTCTGCGCGAGCACGTCAGATAGTGGTATAATGAGGATCGTAATGAAGAAAATACCGGCAGTGATTCTCTGGCTCACTGTGCGGGACCGGTTCGAAGAAGGAATTGAGGTTATTTTCATGTAGAGTCCGGGGTAAGCATTTTCAGATAAGTAACCTACATCTTACGCTTGGAATTCCCAAAAATTATCTGACGTGGCCGTATTTTTGCCAACGGTAAATCATGCAGAAGCTTCTTCATTATGATCGGGGAGAGGTCGTGCCTCATCCTGATGGTGATGTGGGTGTGTGCAATAGTGGGTATGCCTGTTGTTTTGAAACACCACCCACGCAAGTAATAACGCACCGGTAAATGTGATTCCAGCTTTCAACCAGTTCAGTATGGAAACAGATTCACCTGCCTCATGAGTATGTCCTGCATGCAAAATAAACTGACTGAATAGAATGAGAATGATGCTTATGACGTAAAAAAGCATCAACCGGTAATTCTTATGTCGAAGCCAAGTGGGTACAAAGCCTGCAAAACTGAGCGGCACTACTGATAGCACCAATATGCGTTCGAATGTTTCAGAAAAAAACGTTGCCAGTGCTGGAAGAAGCAGGAGAACAAACGGTGTTGCAAGACAATGCACTACGCACAGTGAAGACAGTAGAATACTGATTCTGGCAAAAATATTGCTCATGGGCATACATTGTATAAAATTAAACCGATATGGTTATCTGGCAGGATATGACTCCAAAGGGTCAGTGGCAGGACGGACACGTGCCACGCAGACGGTATTCATGTGATTTGATTTGAAACCCTGACTCCTTTATGGGAATTGCAGCCATGTCTTCTGTCACAAGTGGCAAACAGTAGATGCATTCGCAGGTATCGCAGACAAAGTGGGCATGATCCTCAACACCTTCGTTGCGTTCCTCAGGCAAGTGGAGCGCATGGAGCCAGGTTCGGTCCTCCGTTGCAACTTTGTGCGCCAATCCGGCATTGACGAAACTGCTTAGCGTACGGTAAAGCGTGACTTTATCCAGCTCATTGCCATGGATACGTGTAAGGATATCGCCATGAGACAACGCCACCTGTGATTGCATCAATATTCGCAGGACTTTGATTCTTGCATTGGTTACTTTCAGGCCGTACTGATGCAATATTTGTTTCGATGATTTCTTTTGCTTCATATACTCATTATAGTCATAATGCAACCAAGTTGCAATAATAATTCTCAGAGCACAAGTAAAATAATTTGGAACAGGCTGAAACAGTTGGGATCAGGCTGGCACAAGATAGCCACTTTCAGGTGATCATTAAATGATTTGGTGGATGAATGTTCACCGCTTATCTTTGTGTCATTAACAAAAACAGCTGTTCAATTCAAACGGAAAGGAAAATATCAAATCGGATGAAGATTGCAATAATTGGTGCCGGATTGTCCGGACTGACAGCCGGCAGAATCCTCGCGAAGGCAGGGCACGAGGTAATCGTATTTGAAAAGAGCAAAGGGTATGGGGGGCGGATGTCGACACGTCGCAGAAATGGCGTTGCAGCTGTAAAGATGGATCATGGTGTTCCATATTTGACTGGAACTTCCCCGGAGTTTCGCAATTTTATTGATGAACTGCTGGAAAAGGGTCTTATAACCAGTTGGACAGATACGGTTTCGTGTTACACTGAGGGCCAAATTCTTTCTGAAATGCCTGGGAGAGAACCCCGACAGCAGTACATAGCTGCGGATGGGATGAATGGCATTGGCAAGTATCTGGGCAGGTGGATGGATTTCTTCTTTTCCGAAAAAGTAGGGGGAATTACCCATATAGGTGGCTCCCGCATCAAAAAAAGTCCATGGATGATCAATTCATCTTCGATAAACGTTTTTGAGGCCGATGCTGTTGTTATCGCTACACCCGCTATTCAGGCCTACGGGCTGATCTCAACGGCTCAGGATGAATTTGACCTCAGAAAAATGATCTCCTTGTTGGATGATATATCGTACACATCAACCATCTCCTTTATG
>SLLP01000220.1 GCA_007133995.1 Balneolales bacterium | reverse complement strand
GGGGACTGGATCATGGCATCGGATAGCGTGCGCGGCGTGAAATTCCTGACCCGGTCATCCTGCTCCAGGAAGCGCATCAGGTCATCGGCCCGGTCGATATGCATATCGGATTCCCTTTCCGCGAGAAACTCCGGATGATGGATCTGCACGTGGGTGAGCTCTTCCAGTATCATATTGTCAAACCGCTGCTTCACCCAGCCGTTGGTCAGGGCGGAAACCATGATACCCGCCCAGAGTCCGGCTATGATAGCGCCCAGCAACACCCCGCTTCTGGCAGGATGCCGCCAGATATTCCGCCACGATATGGTCAGCAACATGTTCATCTCAGTTTCTTGCTGAATCGAGGATGTTCAAGGTAAATATTTTGATACCGGGGTACAGACAGATCACTGTGGCAAGGGAAAAAATGATAATTCCCTGCCAGAGGAAAATATCCGGGGCCAGCGCCGCCGGCATGATGGGCTCAATCCCCCATTCCCGCACCACTTCTTCCATATCACCGCTCAGCCTGATCGGATTGAAATGAAAATACAGGAGGATGAAAAAACCCAGGATGAATCCAGACAATACCCCGAGTATACTGATGAAAAACGTTTCAATGAAAACCACAAGCGCCAGTTTGAGACGGTGCATGCCGACCGACAGCAGGATGCCGAATTCACGAAGTCGCTCCAGGGTCATGGTCAGGATTGTGCCGAAAATTCCGAAGCCGATGACCACGTACAGGATGATCATCATTACACGCGTACCGGCCCGGTCGAACTCAAGGGCTTCCAGGAGCTCGGGCATCATCTCTTGCCAGGTGAGCACACGCAGCTCATCATTATCAAACCCGCTCCGCAGCGTCTCCACCACGGGCCCGGTGTAACGAACGTGATCCGGAGTAACCAGCAGTGCCGTGATGTGATCCTCGGCCGACAACAGCCACTGGGCATCAGGCAGGGACAAGTATACGATTTGGTTATTCATATCCCTGAGTGGATGCCGGATCAGTCCCGCCACCTCAAACTTCCCGGCAGCGGTCATTCCGAACCGGCCCTGCCCCAGAAGCACCAGTGTATCGCCCACAGAAAGATTGAGCCGGTCCGCCAGTCCGTTTCCAAGCACGACGCTTCCATCACCCCGTTCAAAAAACCGGCCATCCACAAGCCGGTCTTCCAGATCGTTGAGTCTGTTCTCGCGGGCAAGATCGGTTCCCATGACAATGGCGCCGCGTGTCTGCTCCTCGCCGGCGGCCAGCATGAACGTCTCGATCCTCGGAATGGTGAAATCAATCCGATGCCCGTTTTCACCAATCCAATCTGTGATGTTATTGTCGTAGTAAAAGGCATTGTCCAATGATGGTTCGCTCTTGTACCGATAGTCCTGAACCTGCATGTAACCGGTATGAAACCGTGTCATGTTGTCGATCATCAAGTCATGCGCCCCGCGTTCGATGGATTCCAGGAAGAGGGCAAAGACCACGGCGAACATGATGGAGGATACGGTGATTATCGTACGCCGCTTGTTGCGCCATATATTACGCCATGCCAGTTTCAGGTACATAGACATGCCGCCCCCTCATCCCGCGCCGAAGCCATCACCAGGATCAGCGAACAATCCTCCCTCAGCAACCATGAACGCATGGTAAGCTCACGTGTGCAGCGGGGATGCTCGATCTTCATGGGTATTTTTTTTGTAGATTAATCCCGGCTTCATTTGCAGCTTTTTTTGAACCGGATTTCCACTGTAATATCGTTTTCGAAATGTACTTACAAGATTTGCCTGGTTCAATATATTTTGAACGTTTCTATTTCTGATTATTCTACCGGGCAACGGAACCGAAACAATAGAGAACAAATTTCGTAAGGGTAACGCAAACAAGAATCGTGTAATCGTATTCCGGTTCAAGAATACTGTTACGCTGTTGCACTTGTTCATGGATGCAGAGTTCAAAATATTTATTGCATTCCCGTCACCAATTGACAGGAACATCCAAAATCCAACCATTATCAACAAATTTTTCGAGTTTGAGAGGCAGGTATTATGCAGATAAAAAAATATTCAAAAAAGCTGTTCTCACCAATCGTCATGATAGTTCTTCTTTGTGCCGCAGGCATCGTTTTGCCAGCAAAGCAGGCTGAAGCCCGGGAGATACAGACCTTGTTCCACGGTGACATTACGCACGGTGGCTTCGGTGGACCCGTAATCAAATTTGGCAGTGTGGATGGCGACCTGGCTGTCTGGGTTGGAGGTCGCGGCGGATGGATCATCAATATCTCCAATGAGCACACTCTTTCCCTTGGCGGCGGAGGTTTCGGTCTGACAACCGAACACCGCATGCCGGTGCAGCTGGATCCATCCGTTCGTGAGCTGGCGGCCATCGGGTACGGCGGATTTGAGATGGAGTACACCAACAGGACATACCGGCTGATCCACATGACGGCATCCACCCTTATCGGAGCGGGCGGAATCACAGTGCGTGATGATGAGGTGAACATATCCGAAGATGATCCAAATGCTTTTTTCGTTTTGGAGCCCGGGATTCATGCCGAATTGAATGTCACCAGCTTTTTCCGAATTGCAACGGGGCTCACCTACCGTCTGACCAGCGGAATTGACAATGGGGGGTTCCGGGATCGGGATTTTTCAGGTTTCAATGCTCAAATTACATTCAAATTCGGGGCTTTTTAGACCAGCGGACCAAATTTATTCACACTTCATCATTACACTCGCGAATTTCTTCACAAGACTAAAAAATGAAAAATTACACCTCTTATCCTTTCAGACTATTTCTCTTCCTTGTTCTCATCGGTGCTGTGCATTATGATTTCGCATTCGCAGGTAACAGTACTCAAAGTGAGTATTTGTTCAGCGAACGACCTCGAACGCAAACCTTGTTCAGCTCTGATGTGAGACACGGTGGCTTCGGTTCGCTTATTTACGGAGCAACAGGCATTAATGGTGAAGTCGCCCTGCTAAGGGGAACCCGTGGCGCCTGGATTCTGAATCTTTCGCCTCAGCATGCCATTCATTTGGGTTTGGCGGGATACCGGACACAGCCCGAAATTACGGCGGCATCATGGCCTCATTCTGATGTCGAACGTCCGGATATCAGGACCAGTTATGGCGGGTTCGAGTTCGAGTATGTAAACCAATCTTTTCGACTGGTGCACCTGGGCACCCAGCTGCTCATTGGCTCGGGCACCGTACGCTATGAAAACAGGAATATTGATCTGGAAAAAACGCGTGACGATTATTTTGTAGTCCAGCCCGGGGTCAACCTTTTCCTGAATGTCACAAGATGGTTCAGGATAAGCGGAGGTGCTTATTATCGCTACGCTGCCAATGTGGATCTGGACGGTACAAGCAGTACCGACCTGTCCGGATTAACCGGGATCATAGGACTCCGGTTCGGACGGTTCTGACGACAGGGGCTGGATGTCCAACCATCACTTTCTGGCTTCGGTCAGCTTCCTGTAGACCTGAAAGAGCTGTCGAAAGTGGTCATCCATGGTCCCGATAGAGTGTTCGGCAGCGTGGGCACAGGCATTGATCATCTGATCACGATCGCGGTCCATGATCCGAAGTATTGCTTGTGATAGTGCTTTTGGATTGCCCGCTTCGTAGATTTCAGAATAGACGGGATCTGCCAGATCTGCTGCACCACCGACACTCGGAACAACAACAGGGAGACCACTGCAAATGGCTTCGGCAACAACAAGCCCGTACGTCTCTGCCGCCGAACCGTGGATAAAAAAGTCAGCGCTTGAAAGATAATCGGCAAGTTCCTCCCTGTTGGATGTGAACCCCATCAGTCTCAGATGTTTCACCCCCTTGGCCTGACGTTTAACTATCCAGCGAAATGGTCCGTCACCGAATATTACGAGTCCCATCTTTCGCTCTTGTGAAGCGAGTCGGAATCCTTCGAAGACGGTTCCAAGACGTTTTTCCGGATGATGCCTGCTGATGCCTATCAAAAGTATTGCATCTTCTGACAATCCCATATCTACCAATAGCTTACGGCGCATTTCGGGATTGCGACGCTTCGGTGATGAGAAAGTTTTATCAATACCAAACGGCACGGCAACCGGATTTTTAATCTGGAAGCTGTTAAGGCGTTTCGCCAGCCAGTCACCGCTTACGATAGTAGCATCAAAGCGCTGACTCAGTCTTCTCAAATAGATCCAATAAAACATGAACAGCTTGTCTACCTTTGGAAAGGCCATCATCTTTCCAAGCATGGTATGCGGGTAGACAGCTACGGGATCCTGATGAAAGATAAAAGTTTTTACGGCATCACCTTTCCAGCGAGCTGCAAACCAGCCTCCGGTCCAGGGTGAAGATCCTTCCACCACATCCGGCTTTTCCCGGTCAAGGATGTCATGAACCGCACGCTCGCGCCACAGAATATGATATCGTCTGTCAACAGGCAACGCCGGTCCCGGAACCCAAATCACACGGCCACCGAATCGTTCTTCCTCGCCAGCTTTCTTACCTGGTGCAATAACAACGATTTCATGACCTGATCGTGATCCTGCATGCAGTTTCTGGTTGATGTAGGTTTTTACCCCACCTCCCTCATCCGCATAAAATTCTGCGACATCAATAATTTTCATAACGATTTTCTATACCGTCCCAGAATGTATGGCAGATCCTGCTATTATTCAATCAGGAATCCGAAATTAAATCCGGTTTTAAATGACTGAAATACGTTATTATCTGTAATTGTTCCCTTTTGTGACCGGACACCTCCAGCCATGCTGAAAGTATCAGGCCGGATAACTGGAAGAAATATAATTTCGCAAATTTTGAATTTCTGATTTTTGTTCGTCAATGATTGCCTTGACTATGTCCCCAATGGAAATAATTCCTTTGAGATTATTTTTTTCATCCAGGACAGGCAGATGCCGGATTCGTTTATCCGACATGATCGCCATGCAATCCTGCATAGTGTAATCTTCGGTGACACATTTTACATCCCGGGTCATGATATCCCGTACAGGGGTCTCTTTGGACTTTCTTCCTTTAAGAATAATTTTGTTGCGATAGTCCCGCTCCGAAATAATTCCACACATGGTTCCGCGGCACATGACAACAAGTGCGCCGACATCCTTCTCGGACATGAGAGCAATGGCATCATACACCATGGTCATTTCATCTACTGTATAAACTTCCCCACCTTTCCTGTATAATATCTGCTTCACCTTCATAAGAGTACCTTGTGCTTAATTATAATTGGTCAGCCCAGCGATTTTTCCGAACAAACATTTAATCAGTTACTTACAAAAAAATAAATCATTCCAAATAATGCAATTGCAGATTTAATGCCAGCCATTGACTTCTTACAGAATACGAGGCCTCCTGCAACACTTATGTCTTCTGAAATGATTGACATTAAGCAATAAGAATCGGCTAATTTGTCATTTTGGACCCGGTTCAGCGAAGCGCGCCATCCAGCTGTGCACTTCATCATACCAGGTGATCGAATTGTTTGGCTTCAGAATCCAGTGATTTTCGTCCGGATAATAGATCAGTCGGGATTCGATACCCTGTTCCTGAAGCGTACGAAAAAGCTCAAAGGCTTGTCCGACCGGCACTCGGTAGTCCAGCTGCCCGTGGACAATAAGCGCGGGGGTATGGAATTGCCCGGCGTAATAGTGCGGGGAAATCTGCTCGTAGATCGTCCGCCCATCAAAGTGACTGCCATCATCCTCCCAGTAGTTGCCGAAACGTCGGTTGTGTACTGCAAAGTCTGCAGCCATCTGGGAGTACATGTTGTACACCGGTGCATGGATCAACAGGGTATTAAACGGGTGCTCCCTGCCCAGCAGAATGCTGGAAAGATAACCCCCATAACTGCCTCCTCCGGCCACCATACGGTCGGCATCGATCCAGGGCTGATTTGCGAACCACTCTGCTGCCTTCCGGGTGTCGGTATAAGGCTTTGTGATCCAGTCGGGATTGATGGCATCGGTGAATTCCTGACCAAAACCAGATGACCCGTGAAAATTATGCCAGGCCGTAACATATCCCCAGGAAGCAAAGGTTTGGGCATTCCAGCGGAAGTGAAACGCGTCCGTGATGCCGCTGTGAGGGCCGCCGTGGATCAGTAGAAAAAGCGGGTATTGTTTGTTTTCATCAAACCCGGGAGGATAGTGGACCCACATTTGGATCTCCTGTCCACCATATCCTTCGTAGGTGACCGATTCGTAGGTTCCAGGATTCACATCAGCCAGAATTTCGTCGTTGCGGGTATCCAGCCTGGATGTACTTCCGTCGGAAGGATGGATCAGAACCACTCTTGGCGGATATAAAAAACTTTGATTAAGTCCGGCCAGCACGCCGGTTTGAGATATACTTAGCGACATGAAGTCGGTTTCGCCGGTAACCGGATGCGGTTCTCCTGTCTCGGAACTAATGGAATAGATGCGGCGTGTGCCTGCATCGTCTATGGCGCCAAAAAGACCGTCGCCGTCCGGCGCCCAGATTAGTCCGTCTGCCGACCGGTCCCAGTCTTCCGTAAGTACGTTGTGAGCACCTGAGCCAATATCGTAGAGAACCAAACGGCGGGTATCGGCATAAAACCCTGGAATTTGCTGTTGGTTGTAGGCGATTTTGGATCCATCCGGACTGAACAACGGGTTGCTGTCGGGCGCATCATTCTCAGGTGTAATGTTCAGCGCCTCGCCGGTACCAGGTACTGTCAGATACAAATCCATTTTGGGGTTGGTGTCATCGCGGTTGGTATCACTTGAGAAGACAACATGTGAACCCTCAAACGAAACATCATAGGTAGACAGACCCTGGGTGGATCGTGGCAGTTCACGACCTGTCGGCAACGTTACAGGCTCAACCAGTCTCAGGCTGACAAGATCCCCGTTTTTATCATCAGAATCACCGGTGTTCTCGTTTTTTGCACGGGTGGTGGTATGATTCCCATCTGTGTCCTCACCGGCGATTTCACTTGCGATTGCACTCTGACCGGCTGCACTTCGTCCACCTGCATTTTTCGCGGATGTCAATACAGATTTGCCGACTGGAACCCGGTAGATGTGCGCCTGCCTTTCTTCATCAAGCCAATGATCCCAGTGGCTGTAGGGCATCTCGTTCCAGATGTGGGCCGAGACGTGAGATTTCGACTGTCGTTCCATCTCCTCTTCCATCTCCTGCCAGCTTTTGGCAGGCCAAACCCGGGTGATGAAATAGATATGATCTCCGACCCACTTAGGAGCATTCACACCCGTAGGTACAGTTACAAGGCGAACCGCTTCCCCAGGCTCTGAAAGCGGGAGGATGTAGATCTGCGAAGTTTCGTCATTATCGCGGCGGCTCAAAAATGCAAGCAGAGATCCATCCGGACTGAAAACCGGCTGTCCGTCGGCCGATCCATGGCGTGTGAGCGGACGTTCAACAGATCCATCCTCGGAAAAGATCCACAAGTCTGTATGACTCTTATCGTCATCTACGGTGTATCGCGTCACCGGTGCAACCACCCATTTTCCGTCAGGCGAGATGATGGGCGAACCTATCCGCTGCATTTTCCATAGAACTTCAGCGCTGAGCAGTCCTTTGCTGTTCTCATCTGTTTCGACGTTCAGTGTTCCCGGTGCTGCACATGCCGATGCAGCTGTAAGCATTGGTATAATGAACAGAATGGTAAAAAGATGTTGTCTCATATCGGAACTGATTATTTTTAAATGGGAAAATAGATTAAACTACCGTTTTCAAATGAGTCTCTGAATGCTGTTTCAGCGACAATAAAATTTTGGATATTTGCATCAGGATAAATAATAACATCGCTTGCGTGGTCCAGATCTCCTGAAATCACACTTTCGGATATCCTGCCACCCAACGCAGGCATCTATGAAATATGTCAACAGGTTGGCAATACATCATTGGACAGCCTCCGGGAATTACCGAAATTCCTGACTCCCGGGCCAGAGTAGCGGCTTCTTCGTTGTAACTTCCCTGACCGACAGAGCGATGAAACCAGACACGGGTAACACCTGAAGTCTGACACTGGCGGATGAGTCCGACCGCCTGATCCGGATGTGTGGCTATTAAGAGACCGTCCATTTGTTCCGGAACAGCCGCAAGATCAGAATAACAAACATCCCCCTCGACCTCAGTGGCATGCGGATTCAAAGGATACACCTGGTATCCAGCAGACCTGAGCTTCTTGTAAATGGCATTTGCAGGCACATCGCCTTTTCTTGACACACCCGCCACGGCAATTTTTTTTTGAGCCAGGAAATTACTGATCTGTTCGTTCATGCTGATCTGTTCGTTCATGCTGATCTGTTCGTTCATGCTGATCTGTTTGCTCATGCTGATCTGTTTGCTCATGCTGATCTGTTTGCTCATGCTGTCTTTTTAGCCTCACACTTCGACGTGGACAGAAAGTAATATGAAAGTATCGTTTTTCTACAATATTCCAATATTGTTACAAACAAATGAATTACGATTATACCGGTTTATTGCGATTGTACCAGTTTATCGCGATTGTACCGGAACATCTGCGGTTCCATACTTGTTAAAAGGTTACAACTTCCAAATTAAGCGAATAAAAATGAAACCAGAAAATGCGTCATTATCTGCATTATCGAATGTTAACTCGTCATTATCCAATATTTTCTCGTCTCTGAACATCACCATCAGCTCAGGTCTTGTTCTGTTAGTTGCCATGGGCCTCATGTCGTGCAATTCGCATGAACAAAATTATGAACAAAACAGTGAGGAGAGCGAAAGCTGGGTATCTGGCAGTCAATACTCAGACTTCCGGGTTACAAGGATTGCCGGCGATTTGGAACACCCCTGGTCGGTGGCATTCTTGCCAGATGGACGTATACTTGTCACTGAACGACCTGGACGATTGAATATCATAGAAAATGGCACCGTGAATCAGGTCGACGGGCTTCCGGAAATATATGCAAGAGGTCAGGGCGGGCTGATGGAAGTCTCGCTCCACCCCGATTTTGAAACCAATGGCTGGATTTATCTCACTTATTCCAAGCCGGATAATGAGGGGCAGACGGCAACGGCACTTGGACGAGCACAGCTTGACGGGTATTCTCTCGTCCAATTTGAAGAGATCTTTGTACAGGATCGTTTTTCCCGCCCGGGGCGTCACTATGGCTCCAAACTTGAATGGACCAACGACGGCAAACTGCTTATGAGCATCGGTGATCGGGGAACTGATCCACCGCGGGCCCAGGATCTGATGGATCACGCAGGAACCCTGTTGCGACTCAATGATGATGGTACAGCTCCTTCTGACAACCCATTTGTGGGTGATGAAAATGCTCATGACGAAATTTTTTCCTACGGACACCGCAACATCCAGGGGCTCATTGTACATCCCGGGACAGATCAAATATGGGTAACTGAACACGGCCCGCGAGGCGGTGATGAATTGAATCTTGTTGAAGCAGGAAAAAATTACGGATGGCCGGTGGTCACTCTCGGTTTGAATTATCGGGACCAGGAAGAGTTTCCTCATTCCGAGGCGCGGAGAAAAGAAGGTATGATAGATCCGGTTTATGAGCTTCTGCCGACACATGCTCCATCTGGTTTGGCTCTGGTTAGAGGCGATCATTTCACTAGCAGATGGGATAACAATCTCCTTGCCGGAGGGTTGCGGGCTGAACGAATCAGACGACTTGTCATTGACAATCCGGAGGGTTTTTATGAGGTTATTCACGATGAAGAGCTTCTGCTTAAAGAGATAGGACGCATCCGGGATGTCCGCATCGGTCCGGATAACAACATCTACATCGTGAACGATGCACCTGATGGCGCTCTGTGGAAGGTAACACCTGCAAACTGACAAACAGAGGGCAGTCTGTCGGGATCAGGCTATCGTGGGAGGCCATTGCTGCGTGCCTTCGTCATGGTGCAATCGTGATGATGTTGTATAGCCGACCATCCACTTCCTCAGTGCAGGGATTCTCCGGATCCGGAGTGAATACGCCATCCACATAAAGCCGATAACGATGCTCCCCGGGCTCTGCCGTGAATCCCCTGCTCCATTTACCATTCAACTGATACAGTGGCGTTCGTCCCGGCAGTGAGAAATCGCCCCTAAGCGTTACGCCTTGCGCGTCCGGAAATGCTCTGCTGATAACGATGTTGCCAGCCAGAAAACGCTCTCGTGAAGGCCCGTCGAAGCCGATTTCCCGTGCCAGTTCCCTCTCGAGATCATATCGGCTGAGTTGCCGTTTCTGGATCATCCCGTTCCTGTCTATGAAAAAAGTAGACGGAAACCCGTTTATATCCCATGCCGTCAGGATCGGTTTTTCATCCCCAAACCCTTCCAGTATCTGAGGCCAGGCAATATCTTTGTCCTCAAGAAAAGCTTTCACGGCCGCTTCGGTGTCATAAGCTACACCGATCATTTGGAAGTCGCCAGTCCCACCAAAAATGCGCCATGCTTCCTCCAGAAATGGAAGGTCTTCCACACAGGAGGTGCACCAGGTCCCCCAAAAGTTCAGGTAGACCCAGGATCCTCTCAATGCACAAAGAGACACATGCGCACCCTCGTTTTCATGGTTGAATGCGGTTGCCTCCAGCACCGGGACATGGTAGCCCGGATGGATGCCCGGTTGATGCGCCAGATCCGATTCGTGTACCAGCCGGATTTCCGATCCATCGGCTGAAACCCCGTCAAATCGATAGGGTTTATTACCAAGACAGACATTCTCGCCCAGCTGGATGAGCTGGTCCTCCTTCAGCCAGATCCCGTCCCTGTGCTGCCCTGCATAAAGATAGGTCGTCTCAGGATGGTACATGCCCGCG
>SLLP01000086.1 GCA_007133995.1 Balneolales bacterium | reverse complement strand
TGAGAGAGATCACCCGTGGAATCGGAAAACTGAACGGGGTGGAAACCAACGTGCGGTTCGGCGGCGGATCCCCATCGGTTATCAACAATTTTCAGCTCTACCGCTTCATGCGCAAAACTATCAGCTCTCAACTTGGTGACGAAAAGTTCCTGGATAGAGAGCAAAGCCTTGGTGCGGAAGACTTTGCGTATTACACCCAGCGATTTCCCGGCTTACTCCTGCGCGTGGGTACCGCTCACTCACCGGATACCTCCTATCCGCTTCATCATTCCTGTTTTGATGTCGATGAACGCATTATTGCTCCTGCCAGCGCGCTCCTGACGTACGCTCTTATCCGCCACCTGCGCGACAGAGTGTTGCACGTAAAACCATCCATCAGTTCTGCCGAATCTTTGCTTTCTGAGCAATAGCATTGATTTCCTCGCGTGTAAAAACATACTTCTTGCTGCAGTAGTGACAGATCAGCTCTTCGATTTCCCCCTTCATTGACAGCAGCTCATCCGGATCAAGCAGCGCCAGGGAGCGCCTGAATCTGTCCCGGGAACAGCGACAGAAAAAATCCACGGGATAACGATCCAGCTCTTTGACATCCATATTCCCGGCTACCGAGGCAAGCACTTCGTCCAAATACCCTTCCGCGAATTGCCGGCCAGGCATAGGCATGGTCCGTACATTTTCTTCCAGCAGCAAGGTTTCTTCACGTGTTGCACCGGGCATAGCCTGCACAAGCACACCGCCAGCTTCCGCTATCCCGCCCTTTTCGTCAATGGCTACATCCAGTGCGACGGCGGATGGTATCTGCTCCGACTGAAACAGATAATGCGCCAAATCCTCATTTACATTCCCACGCACAAGCGCCACGGTTCCGGTCACAGGCCGTGATCTGTTATAAAGCGATTTCGAGACGGTCAGCACACCAATACCAATGCCGTCACTCAGCGATGTGTTCTCTTGAAAATCCAGTTCTGCATCCGGTCGCGAAACATATCCCCGTACCTCACCGTGACTGGTAGCATCGGCCATCACCGATCTTACCGGACCATTGCCTTCCATCCTGAGCTGGATACGCTCTTCGCCCTTCAATCCCGATGCCATCAACAGCGCACCTGTAAGAGCACGCCCAAGCAACACCGATGCAAGCAGGGACAATCCATGCTTTTTTCGGGCTGTGCGGACGATCTCCGTTGTTTTCACAACCGATATGCGATAGTGACCGTTTTGGGTGATGGCGCGCATCAACCGGTCACGTTTTATAAAATCTTTTTTCTGCATGGATAAAACAACCGCCTGCCCGTGGAGCATTCATCATCTTTTGCCAACAAGCTCACCCATCCTGCCTGTAAAATGGCTTCGCGAGGCATAAATCGACTTGACCCTGCCAATCTGCTTCAGCCGCATCTCTGCAATCGTGTTGGATGCCGTGTAGGTGGGCACGTTGTGCGTGGCAGAATACTCAAGAATGCGTGACATGGTGTCATAGATCCTGGCAGCCTGCTCATGGGCATGTTCGCGGTTATAACCTTCGAGTTCGTTGGAAACATTGATTAAGCCACCGGCATTAATAACATAATCCGGTGCATAAACAATTCCCCGCTCGATAAGCATCGGACCGTGAACCGATTCTTTTTCCAGCTGGTTGTTGGCACCTCCCGCAACAATGGCACATTTCAGCCGGGTGATAGTATCCTCGTTCAGGACTCCGCCAAGCGCATTCGGACTGAAGATATCAACATCCAGATCGTAAATGGATTCCGGGTCTACGGCAATGGCGCCGGTTTCACGAACCACGTTGTCCACCTTTTCCTCGTCAATATCCGTAACAAACAGTTTTGCCCCCTCCTTGTGGAGATACCGGGCAAGATTTGAACTCACATTACCCGCTCCCTGTATGCTGATCGTCCTATTTTCAAGGGAATCCGATCCGAATACTTTTTTTGCCGTCGCCTTTATCCCCATATACACTCCCATCGCGGTCACAGGCGAGGGATCACCGCTGCCGCCAAGTGCCATGGATATACCCGTGACATACTTGGTCTCCATCCGGATCCACTCCATATCCCGGATGCTCATGCCGACATCTTCGGCTGTAATGTATCGACCGGCCAAACCTTCAACATAACGCCCGAAGGCCCGGAAAATCGCCTCTTTTTTATCCTTTTTAGGATCACCGATGATAACGGCCTTGCCGCCGCCGAGGTTGAGCCCCGCCACGGCCGCCTTGTATGTCATCCCGCGTGAAAGTCTGAGCACATCCTTGAGTGCCGCCTGCTCCGACTCGTAGGGCCACATGCGCACTCCGCCAAGCGATGGCCCCAGTATGGTGTTGTGGATGGCAATGATTGCTTTTAGCCCGGACGAAGGATCCGAACAGATGATCACCTGTTCGTGCTCATTTTCCATCATACTTTCAAAAACGGATTTCCCTGTTTTGGCCTCTTTTTCTATTAGCGTTGGTGCCATATTCTTATGTTACTTTAGAGTGATCTGGTAATTGGTCTTTCTGATGCTCGTCTGCCTGATGCCCGTCTGTCTGTGACAGGCATTCTGTCTGAAAATAAATTAATCGCTACCGTTAAATTGTTTTTCCATATACTCGTCATGAGTGTCTCTCTGCGGGACAGTCATTCTGGCTGCCAGTTGCAAATTAAATATAAAAGCGCTTCCAGTCGAGAAAAATCTTACTTTTTTGGTCCGATGGAATAGGAGATGTATTCACAGGGAATGGAACCGTTCAAAACGTTGAATATTTTACCCGGTTTCATCGGAAACGATTTCTTGAATTCCCGGTCTGGTGTAATGAAATAGGCCTTGTAGCCCACAGCTTTATACCTCAGAACCCTACCGAGCTCCTCATACATTTTTCTGAGCTGCTTCTTTTCACCAATGTGCTCGCCGTGTGGCGGATTGGATATGATCACCCCGCCACCTTCGGGAATCCACAGCTTCTCAAACGGTTTATTGACCAGAGTGATGTTCCGGCTGAGGCGCGCTTTTTTGATATTCTGACGGCTGATGGCAATCATTCCCTGATCCTGATCGCCGCCGTATATCCAGTCGACATCGCGCCGTTCAACGCGTTGGGCATCCCTGATAAGCCGGTGCCATAGCGATTCCCGGAAATGAGGCCATCGCTTCAATCCAAATGATTCATTCAGCAACGCCGGCGCCCGTTTTTTTGCAATCATGGCCGCTTCGATCAGAAAGGTGCCGGATCCGCACATCGGATCAACGAACGGTGTTTCCGGATCCCACAAGCTGATGGCAATCAGACCGGCCGCCAGCACTTCATTAATGGCAGCTTTTCCGGTGCTCTGACGATAGCCACGCTGATTCATGGACCGTCCGGACGCATCCAGCGCAATATGGGACGCACCATCTCTGGATATGTGCAGATTGATGCGCACATCCGGGTCCTTCGGATTGACACTCGGCCGTAACTCATACATCTCGCGAAACCGGTCCACAATGGCATCCTTGGTCTTTTGGGCCAGAAAAACCGTATGATTCATTTCCGGATGAAATGAGACCACGTCCACGGCCAGAGTGTTCTTAACCGACATATGATCCTCCCAGCCAATGGTCTTCACCCAATCATAAAGCTCTGTTTCGTTTTTGACATTACTCTCCGCCAGCCGCACCAACACACGAATTGCTATGCGGGAATGGATCAGAATCCTGTAAAGCGCTTCCTCATCCGCCACACAGGCCACACCGCGCCTTCCGATATAGACATCGCTCGCGCCTAGTTTGCCGAGCTCCTCCGCCAATACCTCCTCCAGCCCCATGAGAGTCTTGACAAAAACCGGAATTTCTGATGATGCGAACAGCGACATGTAGCGAATTGAATTCGAGATTGCTGAAGAGGCCCGGCAGCGCACATCTGACTCCACCGGAGCACCTTCTTCCACTCAATCAAATGTAAATGTAAGGAAATAAAACGGGTATCAAATATACGCTTTTTTCGCTCTCATCAGAACCATGTCTTGGATATGGCCGGAAACGGAAACTCCCGGACACCTCTGAATCTCACACATATCATTACAGATTTCTTTTTCGTACCTTATTTTCTAGTTGCGTTGGGTGCATTCCCGTGATTTCTTTCTGATTGTGGTGGATTTACAGATGAAAAATCGCTAATTGTGCGTTATATCCGGCAGAAACCGATTTTGTGTGACAACCATCCGCTTTCGTCTACCGATTGAAAAACCGTACCCGGTTCAGCTTGAGAAAGGGGTTATTGCAATACAGCTGAAACCCTGTTTTGGTTTGATGGCCTGACCGCCGTAAGCCTCTTCATGATAAAAAGAACGAGACACACACACCATTATGTCTTTCCGATGGAATTTCATCCAGCCGGAACATGAGGAGGTTGCACCCAGACTGCAGGAGGAGCTTGGCATCCCCTGGTCAATCGCACACCTGCTCGCTATCCGGAAGATCACTACCTTTGAAGAAGCAAAAAAGTTTTTCCGCCCATCACTGAGCCAGCTCCATGATCCTTTTCTGATGAAAGGGATGGAGGCAGGATCCGATCGCCTCGCTTCGGCCGTAAGGACGGGCGAAACAGTCGTTGTGTACGGTGACTATGACGTAGATGGAACCACGGCCACATCCATCGTCTACACATTTCTGAAGAATTTCGGACTTAATGTGCGCTACTACATCCCGCACCGGTTCAAGGAAGGTTACGGTATCAGTGAAGACGGGATCGACTTTGCCGGAGAGATCGGTGCTACATTGATTGTCTCTGTGGATTGCGGGATAACTGCGGTTGAAGAGACCGAGTACGCGAAAAGCAAGGGCATCGAACTTATTATTTGTGACCATCACAATGCCGGTGAGGTTATTCCGGACGCCGTGGCAGTGCTCGATCCCAAACAACCCGGCTGCCCCTACCCGTTCAAAGGACTCTCTGGCGCCGGAGTCGGATTCAAGCTTGTCCAGGCGACACTGGTCAAGCTCGGACTCCAACCCGAAATCGCTCACCCGTATCTTGACCTCGTTGCCATTTCGATCGCCTCGGATATTGTCCCGATTGTGGATGAAAATCGCATTCTGATGCGGGAAGGACTTAAACGCATCAATGCGGAACCCCGGCCGGGCGTCAAGGCGCTGATGGACCGCATCCAGCTCAGGGACGCTGAAATATCAACTTCCCACATCGTTTTCTCTCTTGGTCCTCGCATCAATGCGGCCGGACGTATGGGGGATGCAGCGGTCGCGGTCTCGCTGCTTATCGCAGAAACCGGGCACGAGGCTCATGATTATGCAGCCCGGCTTGAAAAGATCAACTTCCAGCGGCGCGACACGGACACCAAAACCATGAGTCAGGCTCTTCTGCAGCTCGATCAAAATATGGATCCCGACAACTGCTCCAGTCTTGTACTTCATGATCCCGACTGGCACCTGGGTGTGATCGGCATTGTAGCCTCCCGTCTGGTGGATATTTACTGCCGGCCCACCATTATGCTCAGCACGGTGGATGGCTTGATCAAGGGATCCGCACGGAGTATCAACGGGTTCAATATCTACGAGGCGCTTAAACAGTGCGATGATCTGCTGGTACAGTTCGGCGGGCATAAATACGCGGCAGGACTTACCATCGCAGAAGATCAGCTTGCAAATTTTATCGAGCGGTTCCAACAGATTACCAATGAGACGCTCTCTGAGCAGGACTTTAAACCCGAGCTGATGATCGATGCCGAACTTGCCCTGTCGGAGATCACTCCGCGGTTCTGGAAACTTCTGAAACAGTTCGAGCCCTATGGGCCCAATAACCTGAAACCGGTGTTTGTAAGCCGTAATATTCAAGTTGCCGGACGTCCATCCATCGTCGGTCAGGGCCACCTCAAAATGCGTATCAGTCAGGACGGAGCCGGGGTGATGGACTCAATCGGCTTCAATATGAAAAAATTTGCCGAACCTCTCCTGAATGCCGGTAATGCACCCGTTGATATTGCATATGCCATCGAGGAAAATACCTGGAACAATCGAACCACATTGCAGCTGCGATTGAAGGATATCCATATAAATGGCGATCTTGTGCCGTAAATGACGGCGTTGATTCTTCCAGCTGAAAAATTTCCAAATACCCGGTTTTCTAAGATTAAAAAAGGCTGTATATTTGATTTCTCATTTAAGCGGGAGGGACTGTAGCTCAGTTGGTAGAGCAATGGACTGAAAATCCATGTGTCGGCGGTTCGATTCCGCCCGGTCCCACAGCTATTCAAAAGCCCTGTATCGCAAGTTGTTAGCGGTACAGGGCTTTTTTTTTAGTTCCATCGCTGCTGCAAAAAAATCCCGAATATTTTTTCCCATTGAAATACTGTTTACATTATCTCTACGCCAACCTGCACGCTCAACCCATCATTCAAGAAAAAAGGTTTAACTATGAAAGGAGTTACTTTGCTATACAAAGCAATAGGATTTTCCACTCTTCTCTCCATTGCCATCCTGCCTCTTCACGGGTGTGGATCCAGTGAGAAAGTAGCTGACACAACCTTGACGGCAGAACAGCAAAGCATCCGAAATGAATTGTTCCACGCTGCCGATGCCAAATTGGAAGATCTCAAGTCAATTCAGGCCGATGTCCTGAGCCCTGGATATTTTTCGACCGGTATGAGACATTATGAAAGAGCAGAACAGCTCTTAATGCAGGAACGGGGAATTGACCAGATTCGCACTGAACTGCAACAGGCCGTTGCAGCTTTCGAAAAAGCCGAAGAAACTGCTGCTCTTGGCGAAGTCACATTTCGCTCAACCATGCAGGCACGAAAAGATGCTTTGGAAGTCAATGCACCCGTATTCAGCCCTGATAGCTGGAACAGCGCAGAATCTGAATTCCGGACATCGGCAGAGTTTCTGGAAGCGGGCAATGTCAACCGTGCACGGGAGCAGGCCAGAGGCGCCGAGGAACGGTACCGTGCCGTTGAGCTGGAAGCCATCAAAGCCAACTATCTGAACAATGCCCGGGAGACTCTGAGGGAAGCATCAGCAGAGGATGCACAACGCAACGCACCCAAAACTTTTGCCCAGGCAAGGGCTGAAGTAGAAAATGTGGAGCAGATGCTTTCCGAAGACCGGTACGACACCGAAGAAGCCGGCCGGCTTGCGGAACAGGCCGCCTACAGGGCCTCTTATGCTCTTTACCTGCACCGTGAAATAGTTAGGATGCGACAAGATAACAGTACCTTTGAAGATGTCTTCCTTAAAGTTGAGCAACCTCTGAACAAAGTTGGTGATGCCATGGACGTTGACGTCCGGTTCGACTCCGGTTTCGATGCAGCGGCAGAAACCATTGTCAGCGCTTTTGACTCAAGAATTTCTAATAAAGAGACCCGGCTTGCAGCAGCACGGAGTCAGATTGAAAACCTCAGAAATGAAAATATTGAACTCTCCGAAGAACTTCGTCGCAAGCAAAATGAAATTGATGTATTGCGTCTGGAAATCGAGCAAACGGGAGACCTTGCAGCTCTTCTCGAAGTGCAGCGCAAACGGGACGAGGCAATTCAAAATGTAAGAAATCTGATTCCACCCACCGACGGAGATGTCTTCCTGGATGGAAACAATATTCTGATTCGGTTGCACGGGCTGACTTTCCCGGTGGGACAGTCAACCATCGAACCCGCTTATTTCGGACTGCTTCGCAGGCTCCAGGATGCCATCCGCCTGTTCCCTGGCAGTGATATCGCCATAGAGGGTCACACCGACTCGCGGGGAAGCCGCGAACTGAACATGCGCCTGTCGGATGATCGCGCTGAGGCCGTAGCGGAATACATTCGCGCTAATATCGGCCGCGATCTCAACATGACAGCCACCGGATTTGGTCCGGAACGGCCGGTCGCCAGCAACGAAACGGATGTGGGGCGTGCGCAAAACCGACGAATTGACGTGGTGATTACACCCGAATGGGCACGTTAGCCGGTTGTCCTGCTTGCGTACGTACCCGTTACTCAGTATCCATCCGGTGTCGCAAGCCCTGCTGAAGCCGTTTTGTCACAGGGCCGGGGCGACCCGCACCAATACGGTGACCATCAATGCTAACCACCGGCTGGATATCGGTAATGGTTCCGGTCAGCATCACTTCGTCAGCCTTAAATATCTGCTTTTCGCCAACAGGACAAAGCCTCACCGCTATGCCCTCCTGTTCTGCTATCTCAAACACGACATCGCGTGTGATGCCGGAGAGGATATAGGGGGAATCCGGATAGGTCCACAAAACGCCATCAATCACTGCAAATACGTTGTTTTTGTAACCTTCCGTGATGAATCCGTCACGCACCATCAGCACGCCTCCGGCATTCCGCTTTTTCTCCTCATGGGCCGCCATGACATTCGGCAAGAGATTGATCGTTTTAAGATCACAACGCGACCAGCGGATGTCCGGCACCATTATGGCGTGCCCTCCCTTTTCAAGAATTTCCTTGACCGGAACAAAAGGTGAAGCCATTACCAGGACCGTCGGAGGTGTTTTATCAGGTGGATAGGCATGGGTTCTCGGCAACGCTGCTCCCCGTGTAATCTGAAGATAAATGGTGCCTTCGCCTTTCTCCAGTCTGTTGTCTGCGATAAGCTTACCCATGATGGCCGGCAGTTCCGCCCGCTGCTGACCGGTGAACGGGATTTCAAGTACGCCCAAGCCACGATCCATCCGCCTCATATGTGCATCAAGCCGAAACAGTCTTCCATTAATAATCCGAATGACTTCATAAATCCCATCTCCAAAAAGAAAACCGCGGTCATTAATGGATATGGCTGCATCATCACGTGATGAAAAGCGGCCGTTCAGATATACTTGCATCGCTTATATTCTCCAACATTTAAATGAAATTGTGCCGTCCCGGAATCATCGTCTTCCCTGACACTGAAAATCGCGATCTTCGAAATAAAAACAAAAGAGCGCCAGGGAAAATATGCCTGACCAGATTCTGAACTGCCATTAACAACGACCTGGTTTCAGGCTCTGTTTTTGTGACTTTCGGTTACTTTACTGCCGGGATTCGCTCCCTCCTGACGTAACCTGGTCAGATAGGCATCGATGGAACGCGAAGCCTGCTTTCCATCAGCTACAGCCTGGATAACCGTGGCGCCGCCACGCGAAATATCGCCGCCGGCAAAAATGCCTGGCCGGCTCGTGGCTCCGGTTTTATCCACTGTAATAGTGCCCCATTTTGTTGTTTCCAGTCCGGGTGTAGTTTGTTGGATGATGGGGTTGGGGCTTTGACCAATGGCCACCACCACCGTGTCGGTTTCAATGGTGAAATTGGACCCCTCAACCGGTATCGGACGGCGACGGCCCTGTTCATCAGGCTCTCCCAGCTCCATCTTCTCGCATTCGATCGCTTTTACCCAACCGGATTCATCACCATGTATAGCCACCGGGCTGGTCAGAAAATGAAATTCAATGCCCTCTTCCTCGGCGTGGTGGACTTCCTCGATACGTGCCGGCATCTCCTCACGCGACCGGCGATAGAGCAGCAGCGTCTGATCCGGACCCAGCCTTTTGGAGGTACGCACGGCATCCATCGCTACATCCCCGCCACCCAGTACAACCACCTTTTCCCCCAACTTCAACGGAGTGTCGAATTCCGGAAACTTGTAGGCTTTCATCAGGTTCACACGCGTAAGCAGCTCACTTGCCGAATAGACTCCGCTGAGGTTTTCACCGGGAATATTCAGGAAGCGCGGCGAGCCGGCTCCGGTGCCGATATAAACGGCGCCAAATCCCATCTCACCAAGGAGCTCATCAATGGTGAGCGTCCGGCCGATGATCACATTGGTCTCAATCTTCACACCCAGCGCCTTCACGCGGTCCACCTCCTCATCTACAATCTGCTTTGGCAACCGAAATTCCGGAATTCCATATTTCAGTACACCGCCCGCCTCGTGCAGTGCTTCAAATATGGTGACATCATAGCCCATCTGGGCCAGCTCGGCAGCCACGGTGAGTCCACCCGGACCCGATCCCACAACCGCCACGCTCTGACCCTTCGATTCCGCCACCGGCGGCGGGGTGAATGAGTCGTTGCGCGCTTCATAATCGGCCAGGAACCGCTCCATTTTGCCGATGGCCAGCGGCTCCAGCTTTTTTCCGACGATGCAGCTGTTTTCGCACAGATTCTCCTGCGGACACACCCGGCCGCAAATGGCCGGCAAGTAGTTCGACTCACGTATCTTCCGGATGGCGCCCTCATAATCGCCCTGGTATAGCAGCTGGATGAAGGCGGGGATATCCACATTGACCGGACAGGCTTTCATGCAGACCGGATCGTTGCACTCCAGGCAACGGGTTGCCTCCTCCAGGGCTTTTTCAATGTTGAAACCCTCGGAAACTTCACAAAAGTTGGTGATGCGCTCTTTCGGATCCTGCTCATCCGGCAGATGCCGGGGTATTTTCATCCGATCTTTTGGCTTAAGGGCAATTACCTTGGGCCTTTTTTGGCCTTTGCCGCCGGCCGCTTTCATATTCTGTCCGTTGCCGCTCATAAGTGCTTGCAATCCGTGGTTTCTGTTCTGTTTTTCCAGGTTTCCAAGGCCTGCTGTTCCGGGCCGATGTAGGTTCGGTTCCGAGCGATGAGCTCATCAAAATTGACCTGGTGGGCGTCAAACTCCGGACCATCGACACAGGCAAATTTCAATTCACTGCCAACGGTGACCCGGCAGGCCCCGCACATTCCGGTACCATCCATCATGATGGGGTTCAGACTGACCCAGGTCCGGATGTCCGGCTCACGTGTTACGTCGGCAACCGCCCGCATCATCGGCAACGGTCCGATCGCATACACGG
>SLLP01000060.1 GCA_007133995.1 Balneolales bacterium | reverse complement strand
CGGATGACAAGGAAAGGGAGAAACAGCAAGGCGAATCACCCGGAGTTTCAAAGGGTGATCTTCCCGAGGGGATGCCGGAGATGTTTCGGCTGGTACTGAATTCAGATTTCAGCGATTATTTCCACTTTTTCATGACCCCGCAGCATGATGAGATCATTTTTTTGAGAAACGGCCTGAGGTATGACAAAGGGATCTCCGCGAAGACGCTCTACCGCACAGAAATTGTAAAAAACAGCGAGATTGTTGATGAATTCAGGCACGACACGTACGAGTTCTGCGTACATCATTTCCACTCACCTTCAGGAATCCGTTTTCAGGTAATGGTATAGGTGGGCCGATTCAGACACCCGGAAGAATCAGAGAGAAACTGGAGCCACTTCCAACTTCACTTTCCACCGAGATGCGGCCGCTCATCATTCTTGCAAAATGAGAACAAATGTAGAGTCCCAGCCCCGATGAAGGTTCCTCTTCGGTTCCTTTTTTCCCCAGTTTGGAAAATGGTTTGAAAATTTCTATCTGCTTGTCAACCGGAATCCCGATACCCGAATCGTTGACGATGACCATCACGTCATTATTCAGGGTCTTGACCATCACGTGAATTCGTCCTCCCCGGGGCGTATACTTGATGGCATTGTCGATCAAGTTGTAGACAATTCGCTTGAGCTGGCCTATATCGGCATTAACAAAGGCGGGTGTAGGTGAAAAAATCCCTATCATATCGTGTTCCTTTGCCATGGCTGCACCTTCCATGATCTCGCATATCTGACGAACAACCCAGTTGACTTCAATTTCACAAGGCAGGGTCAGCTCCTCCTCCTCTTCGACATGGGCAAGCTCCTTGAGTTGCTGCACAATGGCACTCAAATCCGTGATGCCGTTCTTGATTTGCATCCTGTAATGAGAGAGTTTGTCGGGATCGACACCGGCGTCCAGACTGTACTTCATCAGATCCAGATACCCTGTAATCGCATTGATTGGCGACATGAGGTCATGGGAAGTGAGCTTCACCATTTTTTTACTCACTTCTGCCTGCTGTTCGAGTTTGCTTCGATGGGAACTGTCGCTCCTTATCTGGTTGAGCAATTCATAGGCCGGATTAAGGCATATTTGTTTTTCTGTTGCCGCTACCCTTTTCTCCTCACTCTGGCAAACGGGGTCTCTTTTTTTCACCACCATAACCAACGTAATAATTTAATACAATTTATAAGATGATATGATTTATCGTCTGTAATTGTTGCAGTCCAATAATTCCTATAAGACTGTGTGTCAGAAGCGAATGGGTTCCTGAATTTGTAGATTTCCAATGGAAAAGCTATGCTATTTCCGAAGCTTTTTTTAATTAAATTTTCTTAATTTTTATGTAGTTGAATTTTATTTGTTTATGAGATTGCTGCAGCGCCAAATGCTCCCGGATAGCATTGCCTGTGAAGAGAATAGAAGATTTACCTGCCAAAAACTTAAGATTGCTCAGACCGGAGCGATAAAGATATCAAGTCAACGCATAAAGATGCGGCGCCGGTTTGGGCAAAAAGGCCGGCATTGGGCAACAGCAGTATCACTTCATTTTAATTGGGCACTTTTACATAAAAGTTTAGGAGATCGTTATGTCAAGTTTTGGAGATTTAAACCGGATCAACACCAACATTCAGTCGATGGATTCTCAGTTGTCGCTCAACCGGATCAACCGGGGGCTGGCCGAGAACCAGATGCGGATGTCAACGGGTCTGCGCATCAACCGGGCGGAAGATGACGCGGCAGGTTATTCGATTGCCACCAAGCTGAGCAGCCGGGTTACGGCATTGAACCAGGCGTTGCAGAACGTAGGCGATGCAAAATCGGTCCTGGATATTGCCGAATCCAGCTTTGACACCATCATGGACAGTCTTATAGAGATGAAAGGACTGGCAACACAGGCTGCCAACGACACCCTGGGAGCGACCGAGCGCGGGTATATCGGTGAGCAGATAACAGCGCTGGGCAACGATATCAATGAAATTGCCAACCAGACCGTTTTCCAGGACTATCAGCTGCTGAACGGACTGAACGGCGACTTTGAAACCGATCTGACCCTGACGTTCCAGGTGGGCGAGCGGCCGCAGGATGTGCTGCAGGCCAATCTGAGTCCGGTGAATGTTGCCGAACTGTTTGAGGCCGATGGCGGAAATGTGGTGGGTGAGAATGCCGATGGCGACGCTGTAAATATCGCCAATATCCGTGTGGATACGACCGGCAGCTACGGCGTACAGGGATCGCTTGTCTTTACCGACGGAGCGGACCCGGCCGTGGAGGCCACTGCCGAGGATTTCCGGAGCTTCATTACGGCCATTGACGAAGCCATAACCAAGATGTCCCAGCGGGTGAATGACATCGGCATGTCGCAGTCTTCCCTTTCCATCCGTGAAGTTACGCTTTCACAGGCGATCAGCGCCAACCAGTCGGCGGTAAGCCGGATCATGGATGCCGATTTTGCCAAGGAGCAGAGCGAGTCGGTCAGGTTGCAGATCCTGCAGCAGACAGCCACTTCGGCCCTGGCTCAGGCCAATATGGGACCACAGTCCGTGCTCGGCTTCATAGGCTGATCAAACCAACCCTGGCCGGTGAACGGGCTAGCCGGCACTCATTAATATATATCAATAACAGTCAGAGCAGCAGGGATTACGCCCAAGATCCCTTTCCGCCCAAGGATACGCTCTGTCTGGACAAGCCTCCCGGCAAGTGCCGGGTGGCTTT
>SLLP01000195.1 GCA_007133995.1 Balneolales bacterium | reverse complement strand
CACGAGGTTTCATTTGCCATGGCACGGGAGGTGACAATGTTGAATCAATGGCAAGCCGGCCTGAATACACTGTACATTGGATTAGCGCCTAAATTCTTGGTCGGTGGAATGTATTCTCAAACTGAGTACATTTCAGAATACAACTATGCCAACGATTATTGGCAAAACTCCGGTAACCTGGAAATACGCCACACCGGTGATATGAACCGATATCTGACTGACCTTCTTCGCACAGGCGATGCAGACCAGGCCTTCCGGAATCACCTTTCTCCATCATCAAATTTTAAACCAGGCGGTGCAGGATTTGGCATTGATGCCGGCCTAACCTACATCATTCCGCTCGGTGATGATATATCTCTTTCCCCTCACGTAGAGGAACCACTAAGAAAATCACTGCGTTTTAGTATTGCTCTAACCGATCTTGGTTTTATCCGTTATCATAATAATCCGGCCGAATGGCAGTCACGCAATATCACTCGAAGTTATTCAGAACTTCCGGAGACCAATATTGATTTTTCTGGAAAACCGGGAGAGTTAATACGATATATTCATAAGGATTCCGGCGAAGATAGTGCGCTGGAAAACCTGGCAAAGATCAATGAAGATGCTTTTTATGTCCAGCTTCCCACAGAACTCCACATAGGCACAGCACTTCAATACAACCGGGTTACATCAACGGCCGACTTGAATTACCGGTTTAACTCCCCCGATTACAACGCAGATGGCTGGAGAGTTTCACTCGGAACTGAACTGCGTCTGCTTCGATTTCTGCCCGTCATGGGGAGTATTCAACTCAACCCCGGTGCAAAAGCCTCCCTTGGTGCCGGTACCGGACTGGATTTTGGGGTAGTTAAGGCAATGGGGGCTTTTCGCATCTTCAGAGTAAATCACGACGTGGCAGAATGGCATGTTACGAGTCTTTCCTCTCTTGCTTTACAGATCCGCTTCTAGCCTCAAACACCGTTTTTAAAAAAATCAGATTCTGGCCAGAATGGCATGATTAGTTCATTCCAAGAAGCAGTACATTGCTAAACCTGACAATTTGACTTTATTTTTGCCGAATTGTAACTAGTTTTGTTTTTGGCCTGACAATTGCGCCATAAAGTAAAATATCTGTTACAGATCCGGCAAGAATGTTACCATACATAAAAACGTTAATAATACTAGTGGCATCTAAGCATCGTATAAGATAGTTTGCATATATATAAATGCCGGCATTTAACTTTAAAACATAGAGTATCAATTACATGCCTAAATACAGTGACTTCAAGATTTTTAAAAACAAACTTTCGGAAGACGAATTTGACGATTTCGAACAGGCAATCCCTCTTTTGTCAGAAGAAGAAGAGAAAAGAATGACGGAGTCTGATATACCCGCTCAGCTTCCCATATTGCCATTGAAAAACACTGTCCTTTACCCCGGTGTAGTAATACCAATTACGGTTGGCAGGGATCGCTCACTTGAGCTCGTAAAAAAAGCCTACGAAACCGATAAGACCATTGGCATTGTTACACAGAAAAACAAGGACCAGGAAGATCCGGCACCTGACGAGCTCTACCACGTAGGTACTGTGGCTCAAATTCTTAAACTTATAAAGATGCCTGATGGTAGTAAAAGCATTGTTATCCAGGGAAAAAGTGTCTTTGAGATTGCTGAGTTTCTTGAGCAGGACCCGTACTACGTTGCCCGGGTTAAACCTTTTATTTACGACCAGGATGTGTCCGGAGTGGAACTGGATGCAGCTCTTCGATCGGTAAAGGAAACAGCTATTCAAATCGTCAATCTCTCGCCGAACATCCCATCGGAAGCTGGAATTGCGATTAACAACATAAACAGCCCGACTTTTCTGCTGAACTTTATCAGTTCAAATCTCAATATCGGTCTGGATGAGAAACAGACTTTGCTTGAAATAAAAACCTTCTCCGAAAAAATGGAAAAGGTGATGAACTATCTCAAAAAAGAGATGCAGGTGCTCAACCTGAGTGAAGAAATCCGGTCCAAAGTCAAAACCGATATCGATAAACAACAAAAGGATTTCTATTTGCGCCAGCAGCTAAAGGCCATCCAGGATGAGCTTGGCGAGGATAGTGAGCTGGAGGATGTAAAGAAACTTCGTGCCCGGGCAAAAGAAAAATCATTCCCCGAGCATGTCCAACATGTGCTGGACAAGGAACTTGATCGACTTGAGCGCACTCCGGCCAACGCACCCAATCATGGAGTCATTTACAACTATGTCGAGTGGTTGGTTGACCTTCCCTGGATTCATTACTCCAAAGACAAATTGAATCTCAAAAGAGCAAGAATGATCCTGGATGAAGATCACTATGGTTTGGAGAAAGTGAAGAAGCGGATTGTGGAATATCTTGCGGTTCTCAAGCTCAAGAAAGACATGAAGGCTCCCATTTTATGCTTCTATGGACCTCCTGGCGTCGGTAAAACATCGCTTGGCCGATCCATTGCACGTGCAATGGGACGAGAGTTTCAGCGCTTCAGCGTCGGCGGACTCCAGGACGAGGCCGAAATTCGCGGACATCGTCGCACCTATATCGGTGCGTTACCAGGCCGCATTATACAGAGCATGAAAAAAGCGGGAACCAGCAATCCATTAATGATGCTTGACGAAATTGACAAGGTTGGGATGAACTTCCGTGGTGATCCGACATCAGCACTGCTTGAAGTTTTGGATCCAGAGCAGAATCATACGTTTTATGACAACTATCTTGAATTGGAATACGACCTTTCCAAAGTGCTTTTTATTGCAACCGCAAACAACACAGACACCATCCCTCCTGCCTTGCGTGACCGGATGGAAATGATCTATCTTAGCGGTTACACCCTTGAGGAAAAGCTTCAAATTGCTAAAAAATATCTCGTACCCAAACAAATCAAGGAAAATGGTTTGGACAAATCCCAATTCCGGATATCCGACAAATCAATTGAAAAGGTTATTGACGGTTATACACGTGAATCCGGTGTACGAAATCTGGAACGAGAAATCGGGTCCCTTGCTCGCGCAGTGGCGAGCAAGATAGCATCCGATGAAATCACAAAAGCATCTATTGGAGTTAATGATATTGAAAAAATCCTTGGAAAACGCAAATACTTCTCGGATGTAGCCGAAAGAACAACGGTCCCGGGGGTCTCAACCGGACTGGCATGGACTCCGTATGGCGGAGATATCCTGTTCATAGAAGCCAGTGTTTCCAGAGGTTCCGGAAAACTTAATATCACCGGACAGCTTGGAGATGTGATGAAGGAATCGGCCATGCTTGCACTCAGCTACCTGAAATCTCGATCTAACGAGCTTTCCATACCAGACGCTGCATTTAATGAATGGGATTTGCATATCCACGTCCCGGCAGGCTCGGTTCCTAAAGATGGACCATCTGCAGGCCTGGCACTGCTCGCTGCTATCGCCTCCATTTTTACCCAACGAAAGGTTAAAAGTACGGTTGCGATGACCGGTGAAATTACCTTAAGGGGATCTGTACTGCCTGTTGGTGGTATTAAGGAGAAGACGCTGGCGGCGAAACGCGCCGGTATAAAAACAGTGGTGCTGCCATCAAGAAACGAGAAGGATGTCGAGGAAATCGAAAAAGATGTCATAGAAGGTGTTAATTTCCAGTATCTGGACAGAATGGACCCGCTTCTTGACCTGGTGCTGGAAAAAACATCGGATGTTGATCCTGAAATTAAGTATGCCAGTAAATCCGGTGGATCAAAATCTGATAACAACAGGTCGGACAAAGAACAAAAAAGGACTGAAGAAACCATTTCCTCAAATTGAGCCTGATCGTAAGAACCCCTCGAAAAATATCCGGACATGCCAATACATGTTGCTATTTCATCTGTTTAAATCAACTAAGATTCATATTGTCAGAATGAACTCACATGACAGGATTAAATCATTCCTCTGTGTGTCAGCCGGAGGCTGTCATGTTCGTTTCATGTGTTTAAAATTTTATGATTCATATCGTCACATAGAATGTCCATGACAATTTTTATCATGCTCCTGTGTGACCGGGCTACGGTCATGGACATTTCATCTTTTTTGCTGAAATGAAGGGGCTTATCACCAAAGCTACAGGAAGCTGGTATCAGGTCCGGCTGGATGACGGAACATCTTTGGCATGCCGGCTTCCCGGCAAAATGCGTCTGAACGACCAAGAGGTTGTCAATCCCGTTGCTGTGGGAGATATTGTACATATAACCCTGCAGTCCGACGGCTCCGGCATTATAGATCGCGTCACGGAAAGGAAAAATCGGTTGCTGAGAAAAGCAACTCATGGTCGCAGAGGTATTCAGATTCTTGCTTCCAATGTGGACCTGGTGCTCATTGTTCAGTCGTTACGTGATCCTGCATTTAAAACCGGGTTTATTGATCGTGTGCTTGTGACCTGTGAAGCATATGAAATACAAACACTTATCGTACTCAATAAAACGGATCTGGCAAAAGGTACAAAGGACGATATAAAGCTGAAGGATACTGAAGAACTTTATTCAAAATTAGGCTACCGACTGCTTAAAACCAGTATATTTCGACCCACTTCTCTGAAGTTGTTCAGAGAAGAACTAAGAGGAAAAATATCAGTACTTACCGGTCACTCCGGTACAGGAAAATCCAGTCTGCTAAACACTCTCTCACCAGAACTCAATCTTAAAACCGGAGAAGTAAGTCAGTCTTCAAGCAAAGGAAAACACACAACCACCTATGCTCAGCTCCTTGAGCTTGATAAAGACACGTTTGTTGTCGACACACCGGGTATACGCGAATTCGGTCTAGTGGATTTTGAACCTTACGAAATCTCACACCATTTTCCAGAGATGAAACCACGCATTGAACATTGTCACTATAGCAACTGTACACATCGTCACGAACCTAAATGCGCTGTTTTAAAAGCGGTTGGGGAAAAACTGATTACAGAATCCCGGTACCGAAGCTATCTTAACATTATTGAGAGTATTGAAATAGAAAGTGATAACACATTCTAAAATAAACTGATGATTTACTGTTACATTAACTCGTAAAAAGAGTTACTTTTATACGGTTTGAATTTAGAAGTCCTGTTTATCCTCTACATTTAACATAGCACCACATAACGGAGTTATTATGAAGAACATCGCTACGAGTCTTATTCGAACTTTCGGTCTCGCCGCTCTGCTGGCAGCCCTCATCCTGTCACCTGGGAAGAAATCTTATGGTCAGCTTGGTGATCTTGGTGATCTGCTTGAGGGGGGCAAGGATGATGCACAGCTTCTTTTTCAGGAATACTTGAAACCATTTGCCAACGGGTTTGGAGCCGGGGTGAATACCGGCTGGGTCGACAGGGCAAAAACTCATGGGGTGCTTGGATTTCATGTTAAAGTGAATTTTTCGGCAGCCATGGTTCCTACGGCTGATCAAAGTTTCAATATTGATGAATTGGGACTCAGCACGCTCGAAGTGAGTGAAAACATCTCCTCGGTAACACCTACATTCGCCGGCAGTTCGACTGGGGCTGCCCGACTTGAATACAGGCAGCACGGACTTGAGCTCGCCAATTTCGAGATGCCTCCCGGGACAGGCTTCAGCTACATTATGACTCCAATGATTCAGGCCGGCATTGGGCTACCAAGGAATACCGATATCATGGTTCGCTTCATTCCTCCGTTCAAATTTCTGGATTATGGTGAAATCTACCTTTATGGCCTTGGCTTGAAGCATGAGCTCAATCAGTGGTTACCCGGTGGCGCTTTCCTCCCTGTCACCTTCTCAATAATGGGGGGCTATACCGCATTTGGTACCAGTGCCGGTTTGAATGCCCGGCCGATGGATTTCAATCCGGAAAATGATCTGGATCCGGACGAATTGGGTGGAGCTACATCGGCGACCTGGGACGATCAGGAGATCGCGTTCAGTACAAATGCTTATACTGTTAACCTTATTGTCGGAAAATCGCTGCCAATCATATCCGTTTATGGCGGAGTTGGTTTCGAAGGCTCTACAACCAATGTGAGAGTGGATGGCAACTACCCGTATTACACACCGAGAATGGATGATGGCGATTTCAAACGAAGACTTAATGCTCTGTCTGATCCCATTGACATTTCACTTGATGGCACAAACAGCCTTCGGGCACTGGCCGGAATACGCATCAGTCTGCCATTGATTACCTTTAACGTAGACTATACGCTCGCCAACTATTCCATGATTTCCGCCGGTCTGGGCATAAGCCTCCGATAATGAAATGACGGCATGATGATTTCACCTTGTCTGCGGCAAAGCTGAATTTTTAATATAAAACTTTGCTGCAGGTAAGTGCAATGTCAACATGATATAACTGCTCCGATTATACCTGATTTTCACTACTCAGTGTGCATCCAGCCAGTTGTCGGATATGCCGGTTTCCACCTTCAGGGGCACCTTGAGTTCCATCGCCTGCTCCATTACTGATCTGACAATTTCGGGAATATCATCGATTTCTTCCTCAGGAACCTCAAATACCAGTTCGTCATGAACCTGCATGAGCATTCGGGTACGTGAGTTTCTTTTTGAAAGTTCAAGGTCGATTTCTATCATGGCAATTTTGATCATATCTGCCGCTGTTCCCTGGATCGGCATGTTTACCGCTGTTCGCTCTGCAAATCCACGGATATTCGAGTTTCTTGAGTGGATATCCGGGATGAACCGGCGCCGGCCTGATAGTGTCTCAACGTATCCCTTATCCCGGGCAAAATCGATGATTTCATTGATAAAAACCCTTATGGCCCGGAATCGCTCAAAATAGGCATCGATGATTATTGCGCCCTCTTTGTTCGAAACTCCAAGTCTTTGAGCAAGACCGAATGCGCTTACCCCATAAGGAATGCCGAAATTCACTTCTTTTGCTTTTCTCCGTTGCTCACGGTCCACTTCTTCCAGTGACTTAAGATCAAAGATTTCGGCAGCCGTTCTGGCATGAATATCTTCATCATTCTGGAACGCTTCGATCATTGCTTCATCACTCGACATGGATGCAATAATCCGAAGTTCGATCTGGGAGTAGTCTGCGGCCAGAATGCGAAATCCCTGTTCTGCTACAAAGGCCTTTCGAATGCCACGACCACGTTCGGTCCGTACAGGAATATTTTGGAGATTCGGATTTGTTGATGACAAGCGTCCGGTTGCGGTGATATGCTGGTTGAAGGTGCTGTGAATACGGCCGCTTTTTGTATTTACAAGCCTGGGAAGTGCATCAACATAGGTCGATTTAAGCTTACTCAAGCCACGGTACTCAAGTATCCGGGCAGCCACCTCGTACCGGGATGAGAGTTGAGAGAGCACCTGTTCGGATGTTGAATACTTGCCGGTTGCCGTTTTCTTTTTCGAAGGCAGCTGCATTTTTTCGAATAAAATCACTCCAAGTTGCTGCGTTGAGTTAATATTGAATTCTTCACCGGTCAATTTAAATATAAGAGTTCTGGCTTCTTCAATATCCCGATTAAGCTCTTTTGAAAATGATGAAAGCAGGCCGGGATCAATTTTGATTCCCGTGTACTCCATATCCCCCAGCACACGGGCCAGAGGGAATTCAATGTGATGTGCCAGTTTATCAAGACCATTTTCCCGAATCTTTTCAGAAAGAATGTCATACAAACGCAATGTGATATCGGCATCTTCACAGGCATAGGGAGCAACTTTATCAACCGGGATATCCTCCATGGATTGCTGGTCCCTGCCCTTTTCACCGATCAATGTCTCAATAGAAACCGGATCATAGTTAAGATAGCCGCGGGCCAGGGAATTCATATCCATTTTTTGTCCGGAATCCAGCAAATAAGAGGCCAGCATAGTATCAAAAATGGATCCCCTCACATCAATACCAAATCTCTTCAACACCCGGTAGTCGTATTTGAAATGATGAGCAACCTTGATGGCGTCTTCTATTTGAAACAAGGAACTCAACTTTTCCCGAAGCTCCTTTTTCTCAAATTCGCCAGCAACGATATACCATGCCTGGCCGGCTTTGCAAGAGAATGCAATGCCCAGAAGTTCGGCCTCCTGCGGATCAGTAGAAGTTGTCTCGGTATCGAAACACCACACAGTAGCCTTCATGAGCTTAGCAACGCATGCATCCAGCTCTTGGGGGGTTTTTACCGTATAATATTCCACATCGTCCATGCGCAAGGTTTCATAGGGTGTATCAGCCTCTTTTCCCGCATCACTGCTTCCCTGATCAATTGCCGTAAAAAGCTGCGATGCAAACTCCCGGCTTTTATGGTCATTCGCCTGGTCACTTTGCTGATTATCACCCGTGGCTTCCGTGTTACCAGATAACCCGGGGTTCGTGGAAGCCCCCTTTTCATCCGGATTGTCAAAGAGGGAAGCCTGACCCGACTCATCAATCCGTTCTTTGATAATTCCAAGCATTCCTCTTTCGGCTGTTGCGATTTTGCGTGACAGGCTACGGAACTGCATTCGCTTAAAGAAATTCACGAGATGTTGCGCCTTGATGCCATGCCAGCGCAATTCATTCCAGTGAAGCGTTTCAGGGACATTCGTATCGATAACGACCATTTCCCGTGACTTAAAAGCCTGTTCGCTGTTTTCCATCAAACCTACCCGCGCACGCTTGCTTTTCATGTTGGGAGCAGCTTCTATTGCCTTTTCAAGACTGCCAAATTCCTGAATAATTTTTGCCGCCCCCTTTTTGCCGATACCTGGTACACCAGGAACATTATCGGATGTATCTCCAATCAGTGCCAGCACATCAGTGACCGACTCGGGACCTACACCAAAATAGTCCACTACTCCATCCCTGTCTATGAGCTCAAATCCATCACCCCGATTCAGTGGCTTGTACATGTAGATATTGTCTCCCACAAGTTGCATGAAATCCTTGTCCGGAGTGACCATGAAAACCGTTATCTTCTTTTGCCTGGCCTGAACAGCAAGTGTTCCTATCAGATCATCGGCTTCAAATCCGTCTTTTTCCAGATTTGTGAATCCGAACAGTTCCACCATTTCCTTGATTAGCGGGATGCCAATTTGCAGATCTTCCGGTTGAGGAGGTCTGTTTGCCTTATAATTTTCATCCATCTCATGCCGAAAGGTAGGGGCGTGCGTATCCCAGGCGACAGCCAGATGAGATGGCTGCTTTTTTTCCAGCAAATTTACCAGTGCATTTGCAAAACCGTAAATAGCGCCTGTAGGAACACCTTCGGTATTTCTCAAATTGCTGTTCATCATTGCAAAATATGACCTGTAGGCCAGCGCCGTACCGTCAATCAGAAACAACTTATCTGTCATATAATTGTGTGTCTGGTGGTTGAAAATCAGTGTCTGCCAATTCGGCAGCAATTTATCCCTTCATTTTTCCTTTATCGAAGTTCAACAGGCAAAATAAGCGAAATTAGATATAACTTTTATCATTATCATACGAATACTATCAGGTATGGCAAAGGGCTATATTTTCCAAACGGTCAATAACGGTTCAACCTGTTTTGAATCAGATAATTAGGTTATGAGTTTAAAAAACGAAACCCGTCAGGCGTTCCGGAATACCAGGAATTTTTACCGTGAATACACAAGGGGAATGACTCCGGAGCGAATTGGGAAGGAGTTTCATGACGATTCCAGACGACTGATGGCACTCTATTACGATGCAGTCGGAGTCAAGCCGGGTAAGTCAGATGAGCACAAGCCACCTGTCCGTATCTTTCGATTGATATCATCACTGTTGCTCAGACTCACACCGGCAAGAAGACTGGCGCTTGGTTTTTCATTTGCCGGCCTTGTCATACATTTTGTAGCCACCGGTCCCATAGCTGCACTAATGCTGCCACTCTCCATCATTACGCTCATACTGCTGTTGTTGCTTGAGCTTCTTGAGAAGTCCGATGTGATGAAAGAGATTGACCTGGCTCGTGATATCCAGATCAGTCTTCTGCCCGGTTCAAATATCCGGCATAAAAATTTGGAGTTTGCCTCTTTTGCCAGTACGGCAAGTGAAGTCGGAGGCGATTATGTTGACGTGATCGACACGACTGAAGGCACCTATTATGTCATTGCGGATGTATCAGGAAAAGGCCTGTCGGCAGCTTTGTATATGGTTCGTTTGCAGGCGCTGGTCCATCTGATTATTGAGAAGCTCAAACCGGACCCTAAAGAGTTGTTCCTTCATCTCAACGATTACATCAAATCCGGAAAAAAAGACAAAACCTTTGTAACGGCCTGTGCGGCTTTTTTTCCGGCAGACGTTTCCCCTGTAAAAATGTGCAGGGCCGGGCACACTCCCCCTCTTTTGTATCAATCATCCAGGGATACCGTCAGTGAGCTTCGCTCTTCCGGCCTTGCACTTGGCATGACCAACACTGCCGTTTTTGGTGAAAATCTAAGGCAACTGTCTATCAATATGCAGCCCGGTGATAATCTGTTGTTTTACACTGATGGTCTGACCGAAGCCCGCAATCCCGATATGGAACAGTACGAAGATCACCGTTTACACCATCTTTTCGAACTGTATGGCTCACTAAACGCCACCACTATCCTGAAAAAAATACAGACTGCTGTTGAAGAGTTTATTGAAGGCGAGAAACTGGTGGATGATATTACGTTTACCTGTGTTCACATGCATCCCCAAAAGGTAAAGGCACTTATAAAGTAGAAGCCAAGGCATCCTTTAGGCGGATTGTTGGGATATAATATGGGTTTCCAAAAGGGAAATCCAGTATTAGAATTTCCTTATCGAGTAGGAAGATAAATAAATCATGGATATCATGATTTATTTATCTGTCCTCTCACACCACCGTACGTACGGTTCCGTATACGGCGGTTCATGAAGTCATTAAAAGTTTTAGATGGTG
>SLLP01000171.1 GCA_007133995.1 Balneolales bacterium | reverse complement strand
GCACCAACACCATCATGGATCCCTACGCATCCCGCAAGGATTACGAGACCACGGTGAAAGGCTGGTTTGTGGATGAGATGCCCGACCTGGACCAGCGCAACGAGCTGCTGGCCACCTACCTCATCCAGAACACCATCTGGTGGATTGAGTACGCCGGTATCGACGGCATCCGCATGGATACGCATCCGTATCCCTACAAGGATTACATGGCCGAGTGGACGCGTGTGGTGCTCGAGGAATATCCCGATTTCAACATTGTAGGCGAGGCGTGGATGCCCAATGTGGCCACGACGGCCTGGTGGCAGTACGATTTTCCGACACAGAGCGGCTACAACTCCTATCTGCCCAGCGTAACCGACTTCCCGTTGTACAATTCCATCATATCCGGACTCAATGAAGGTCCGGGCTGGGATACCGGTATGTACCGCATTTATCTGACGTTGGGACAGGATTTTCTCTATACCGATCCGTTCCTGAACGTGATTTTTGTGGATAACCACGATCTGGACCGGTTCTTTTCGAGTATTGGTGAAGATTATGACAAATTCCGGCTGGGGATGGCGCTGATCTACACCACACGCGGCATTCCGCAGATCTATTACGGTACCGAGATCCTGAAAACGGGCGCGGGTCCGGATGGTCTGAAGCGCAAGGACTTCCCCGGCGGCTGGCCGGAGGATCCGATTAGCGCCTTCACGGAAGCAGGACGTCGCGAGCTGGGTGAGAAGCGGGACCGTCCTATTGCGGAGGGGTTCGATTTTGTGCGCAACCTGACCTGGTGGCGCAAGGACAAACCCGTCATTCACTATGGTGAACTGACCCATTTTGTGCCTGAAGAGAACACGTATGTCTACTTCCGGCACGATTACGAAGAGACCGTAATGGTGGTTCTGAACGGCTCGCAGGATGCGCACATTCTGGAGCTGGAGCGTTTTGAGGAGCTGCTTGGCGGGTACCGCTATGCGCGGGATATCGTTACGGAAACATGGCATGCCATTGGAACCACACTTGAGGTTCCGGGCATGACTCCCTTGATTCTTGAGCTGGTCGAGGAGCTTTAGCCGGCAACAGCGAGACCGGCCGCTAAAACAATACCTGCCCTTTTGTGCAGATTCAGATACGAAAATCCAAGTTTACAAATTCGGCGGCCGGAGAACTTCCGCATCTATGTCAAGCACAGACATGCTGCCGAACAAACCGATTCCGCCATCGATTTTGTAGATGATGTTCTGGATTTCACCTGGCGGCAGGGTACCTGGACCTCCTCCCGTTTGCGTTGATTGGGACCTGTAAAAGTCGTATGTGTTGTCGTCAATGGAAAAGGTTGAGATGATATTACGACCATAAAAAGCGATACCGATCCATGGCATGCGCAGTGTGAGTGTTCCGTCGGGATTCACATCGAAATTCTCCTCGTTCACGATGTTGGTGCGAATCCGGGCCAGCTCGTTGATGTCATCCACAGCGTCTCTCCAGAAGGGCGTGAGATTCTCCTCAACGGGATCAAGTGACTCGGTGGCGTAAATGAAATAATTTTGCCTGTTGTTTGAGCGGTTGCTGTTTATCCGGAATTCCAGTTGTTCACTGCTTTGATAAAAAGCCTTGTCGCGGATGACCTCTCTGACTGAAAAGGTGTCAGGCACGCTGGTTTCGGCGGTGATCCGGTGGTTGTTGTCACGGGGCAGGGTAATTTCCAGCCTGTAGGTGCGACGCGGCAATATGAGCTCCTTCTGGGCGTGCAGTTCCGGTTTGTAGATTCCACGATTTGCCTGAAAGTACCGGAACGTTCTGTCATGGTTGCCGTGCTCATCATATTGATGGATGAGGATATTTGCCGCTTCCACAGCCCGCTCGTCAAAGTAGTAGGTCTCGTCGAAAGGGGCAGTTGTCGACAGTCGGACTTCGGGCAAGGGCTCGTTGGCTATGAGGTAGCTTCCGACGACATACTGCTCCTCGTAGTCGTCCTGCCTGTACAAGTCGCATCCGGCGGGTAGCAATGAGGCGATCACGAAGGACAGCGCAGTTATAAAAAAAGTCCGACAGCGGTTCATGTGTTTAAAATTTTAGATTTCTAAAGTTACATAGAATGTCCATGACGATCATAATCATGCGCCTGTGCGTCCGGACCACGGTCATGGACATTTCATGGGTGTGAATTATGTGATTATATGATACTGTAATTGCGTGATGATCAGAAATTTACGGTGTAGCTGACAGCAGGAATGATCGGCAGCATGCTAGCCGTTTCACGTTTGACGGGATTTTCATCAAAGTCATATAAATAGAACCAGGTGTTTCGACGGGAATAGACATTGATAACCTGGAACTGCCACTCTGCGTCAGCGATTCCAAAGAAGGTACTCTGTCGTGTAAAACCGATATCCAGCCTGTGATAGGCCGGCAGTCGCGAGGCGTTCACGCGACCGACGATAATGGCATCGATCGTTGAGCCATCGAACGGATTGTGGTCGAATGCAGTGCGGCCGAGTGGCTTGGTGAAGGCCTGTCCGGTGGCATAATTGAACACACCGGATGCGGTCCATTTTCTGCTGATCCGGTAATTGGCCACGATATTGACATCGTGAATCCGGTCGTATTTGGGCGGATAGAACCGGTTTTCGTTGAAGCCGTCAAACTTGCGCCGGGTGAGACCCCATGTATATCCCATAAATCCGTAAATTCGCCCCTGTGTTTTTTCGAGGAAGACCTCGAATCCGGCAGCATACCCCTCACCGAAACGGAACAGTTCG
>SLLP01000262.1 GCA_007133995.1 Balneolales bacterium | reverse complement strand
TCCTTGCCATCGGTGCCATTCGTGATGTGCCGGTCGTGGAAGATGGACAGGTCGTGCCCGGCAAACGCATGAAAGTGACGATGTCGAGCGATCACCGCGTGGTGGACGGTGCGAAAGCAGCCGAATTCCTCAACACGGTTCGCACACTACTGCAGAATCCAGCGTCAATGCTTCTTTAGATTTTCACTGCAGCGAATTAGAACTGCTGAATAGATTTGTAAAGAGCACTTACGTAACTCTGTACATACTCCGGCATCCGCTTTGACCGGTACTGTACAACAAAACGTGGATGATCCAGCGGTATCACTTCACCGAACCATCCCTGCTGCCTGTTTAATGCATTAAGGTATTTGAAATTTTTACCACGTCCCATGCAATAGCACCGGTCAGTTGATGCTCCAAAACCGATCTGTCGCTCAATGCAGTCGATAATGAACGGTGTGACAGCCTCCTGCAACCGGCGGTCATCATAAAAATTGTAATTCACTTCATTGCCCTTCTCATTCAACCGTGTAAAACCGAGGGGTGAGACGGAGTTGATGTAGAAATTTCGATAGAATGGAACAGGGCCGCCAAATGCATCCACCACTTCATACACAAATACCGATGAGGGTTCATGGGTGGGAGCAATGGCGATGTCGATATCGCAGATCTCCTTCATGCGCTTGGTATCGGTAAATGGCACTCCGGTAACACCAGCCCCGAACCGCCCCGGATTAATGCCAAGAATAAGATGGCGTGGTTCGTGATCGGAGTAGAATTTTCGATAGAACTGTGAAGTGACGTTTTGAATGATATCCGATTGCTTACCCCGAAACGGATTCATCACCGTGATGCCATCAGGTAGTAAAGAGGAGTCAAGATCAAGAGATTTGTTGAAGTGCAGGATGTGGTCGGCTAAGGTCATGTATGTAGAATCGTTTTCAAATAGTTGATCTGGCCGTATCGCAACAGGCCGTCTGTAATCAACTACATTATTTTATTGGTCCCAAAAAAGGGTTAAAAAAACTGCACTTTAAGTGCAGGGTGTGTTTCTTCCAAATATTCTAATGGTTTGTGATAAGTCGCATTTGCCCGGCGCAATTTATAAAGTCGATAAAATCGTAACTAATCATATGTGGGACAACCCCAATGATTGATTGACGACATTATTTTTTTCTCGTCAGCTCGGATGGGTAAAAGGTTATTATAACGGTTTTTAGATTTTATTAAGTTGCTACAGCAGTGACTGGAAATTCGAATGTGACCAAAATCATCCCAAAACAGCATATAAATTCAATTACAGCACTGCTTTTTTTATTACCTTCATCAGTAGCCAATAACCGTGTAAAAGTGGTCTTATTTCAAATTATATCAAAAGATGGTCCACATGTACAGCAAGGGGCGAAGTATTCTGGTTTTGCTGCTCAGTGTAACAGTAGCACAGCTGGCCGGACTTGTGGGATCACTCGCCACCAGGCCTAACATAGAGACCTGGTACCGGACGATTGATAAACCCGTGTTTACTCCTCCTGACTGGATATTTCCTGTGGTATGGCCCTTACTCTACCTGCTTATGGGAATCTCTGCCTGGCTTGTATACCGCACACCAGAGCGTAAGAGCAGAGAGTTCTGGGGTGAAGGCTCATCCTACGAAAGTATGCTGCTGCCCAGCCGGCCCTCACGCCGGACTGCATTATCAGTGTATGGAATCCACCTTGTTTTTAACGCTGCATGGTCATTTATTTTCTTTCAGTGGCAGTTGCCGGGTGTGGCTTTCATTGAGATCATCATTTTACTCGGTCTCATTCTCTGGATTACCCGTCTTTTCTATAGAATTCGGCCGCTGGCCGGTTATCTGATGGTGCCTTATATCATTTGGGTCAGTTATGCGACCATACTAAACGGTGCTATCTGGTGGTTGAATATGTGACAAGGTTCCAAGACTTTTTACCTGATCAAAACTGACAATGATTTCTATGCTTCCAAAACGTTTTTTCTCTCCCAGCCTGATTATTTTATTCACTCTTTTGATCGCAATACAGGTTGTTCCTGTGGCAATTGCCGAACCAGCAAACGATGAGGAGGAAGAACGCTATGATCGTCTTCGGGAGCAGATGGTTAATCGGCAGATCGTCGCTCGTGGTGTGGATAACCGACCGACCATCAACGCCATGCGCAGTGTTCCCAGACATAAATTCGTTCGATCCGGAGAACGGAGAAGGGCATATCTGGACAATCCGCTTCCGATCGGTCACGGTCAAACCATTTCCCAGCCATACATCGTGGCCTATATGACCCAACTCATTAATCCCGAACCCGGGATGAAAGTGCTTGAGATCGGCACCGGGTCCGGCTATCAGGCAGCTGTACTTGCAGAAATAACGGATCAGGTTTTTACCATTGAAATTGTGGAGGAGTTGGGAGAATGGGGCAAGCAGAATCTGCGTCATGCGGGTTATGACAAAGTTCAGGTCAAGCGCGCAGACGGATATTACGGATGGGAGGAATATGCGCCTTTTGATGCTATTGTGGTGACTGCCGCCGCGGATCACATACCGCCGCCGCTCGTGGATCAGCTTCGTGACGGAGGACGTATGGTAATTCCGGTGGGTTCCCCTTTCCGCACACAAAACCTGATGCTGGTGGAAAAACGCGGAGAGGACATCCGTACGCGCAACCTGATGCCGGTTCGTTTTGTGCCTTTTACCAGGGAGGAGGAGTGACTGCGCCGGTTAACGTCCAGCAGTGCAGAGAAGGATCGCATTTTCTGGACGCCGGCTGATCCATGCCCCTGAAGTCCCGCCATATCGCCCTCTCCGTCGGTATCACCTCGCTGGCCGTGATCTCGTTCCAGCTGGTGATCATGCAGCTGCTGTCGATCAGCCAGTGGCATCACTTCGCCTATATGGTTATCTCTATGGCGATGTTAGGATTCGGGGCAGCCGGAACCTTTCTGGCTCTGTTCCGCGAATGGCTTAAACGCAATTTTGACCGGGCTCTTCCCGTGCTCTATCTGCTGTGCGGCCTGTCGATGGCGCTGACTGTCCGGCTGGTTGGTATATTTGGAGAGTTCGACACTTTTCTGCTGTTCTTCGACCGGTCGCAGCTCGGATTGATGAGCTTCACCTACCTGGTCTACTGCCTGCCGTTCTTCTTTGGTGGCCTGGCCATCACACTGGTGTTCTACTATGAGGTGCGGCATATCGGCATGTACTATTTTTTCAATCTGGCCGGATCGGCTGCAGGTGCGCTGGTGATCATCTGGCTGTTCTGGATTGTTCCGCTTCCGCTCATACCGCCGCTCCTTGCCTTGCTTCCACTGCTGGCAGCCTGGCTGGTGCGGATTCGCTCCCGCCGATTCACTGTAGTGGCGATAATGTCGCTGCTCGTTCCGATGATGGGCCTGCTGTACCCGGCGAAACCCGTAATCTCGGAATTCAAGGCGATGTACGGCTCACTTCAGCTTCCCGATGCAGAGATCATCTACGAGGAATCGGGTCCCTACGGTCTGCTCCAGGTTGTTCACGCTCCGGCGCAGCGGTTTGCCCCCGCCCTGAGCCTTCAGTACGGGCAAGAACCGCCGGTGCGTGACATCCTGTTCAACAACGGCCAGTATTTCGGGACGCTTCTGGGGGGGTTGGGAGTGAATGCGGATAACCCGGCAGACAAATTGGATGCAGGGGAAAATCGCTTGAATGGTGGCGAAAAAAACCGTTGGAATGCCGGCGAAAAGAATCGCTTGTATGGCGGAGGAGGTAGTGGTGTGGACCGCAGGGAGGATAATGCTTCCGCTCGACACCTGCTCGATTATGCTACACGCGGACTTCCTTTTGCCCTGCGCCACTCGAAATCGGTTCTGGTGCTGAAAGCCGCAACGGGAACCGACGTTTCGCATGCCCTTGCGCACGATCCATCCCGTGTGACAGCCGTTGAACCCAACCGTCAGTCCAATCGGCTGCTCACCGAGTACCATCCCGAATGGATCGACTCTCTTTATCTCGATCCCAGGGTCTCGCTTTACGGGAACAGCGTACGCACATGGTTGTCCTCAGATCCGGCAAGAAAAAAAGACCTGATTGTGCTGCCGGTTATCGGGGCCTTTGGTGGCACCTCCGGGGTCCATGCCCTTCAGGAGCAGTACCATCTCACCTTGGAAGCATTTCGGGAAATGTACGGGAGACTGACGCAAGAGGGGATGATCGCCGCGACGGTTTGGTCCGCATATCCACCCAGGGAATCACTGAAGCTTCTGGCTACATGGCGTGTGTTGCTTGAGGAGCTGGGGGAGAATGCGCCCGAACATCACATTATGGCCATCCGCAACTGGGGAACCGTCACCTTTCTGCTGAGCAGGAGTCCGTTCACAGTCGAAGAGCAGGAAGCGGCCCGGACCTTCAGCCGCAACCGTTCGTTCGACCCGCTGATTCTGACGGACATTGACCCGGAAGAGCGCGACTATTTCAACATAGCCGAAGACCGCATGTTTTTCGACCATGTAGACTCGCTGCTGTATGGTGATCATGAAGCATTTTTCCGCGATTATGCATTCAATGTGCGTCCGGCTACCGATAACCGTCCATTCTTCTCACATTTCATGTCCATAGGCAGCATCCCCGTGCTCCTGGAGCAGTATGATGTCCGGGAACTGCCGTACATGGAGCTTGGCTTTGTGATGGCCACGGTGACGCTGGTGCAGATCGTACTTGCCTCGGTGATCCTGATCATCCTGCCGCTGTTCCGTGTGGGATGGCAGGGGACCCGCCGTCGCTGGACCTTCCTCTACTTTAGCGGCATAGGCATCGGGTTCATGTTTTTTGAGATCGTGCTCATCCAGAAACTGGTGCTGTATCTCGGTCAGCCGGTCTATGCCACCGCAGCGGTCCTGGCAGCGTTGCTGTTCTCCTCCGGCGCAGGCAGTTACGTATCCTCCCGTTTTCGGTCCGACTACCAGACCCTGCTTCGCACCGGCGGTGCAATCGTCCTGCTGATACTGCTATATGCGTTTCTGTTGATGCCGCTGCTGGATGTGAGTATGTCGTGGCCGCTTCAGGCCCGTCTGTCCAAGGTGGTGGTGCTTCTGGCCCTGCCTGCTTTTTTCATGGGGATGATGTTTCCGTTCGGGCTCCGGCGGCTGTCGGGCAGCAACGAGACGCAGATCCCGTGGGCCTGCGGAGTGGACAGTTGCCTTTCGGTATCGGCCACCGCGCTGGCTACCATGATTTCCCTGGAGACGGGTTTCGACCTGGTGATGGGAGTGGCCGCTGCCGCTTACGCACTCACCACCCTGGCGTCGCTGCGCCTTGGAGATGTTGGCGATGGAGGATCGAATTGAGTGCCCTTTTGCTGTATAATGATGCCATTGATTGGGGAGGCTGATGCTTTGAAGGGGTTTTAAGCAGGCTTCATGCCGGCTCAGGAACGCATATTTTCCCTTTACAATCCTGGGAAATTGACCGTGTAAATCGATTGGTAGAAGCAAGAGGCAGGTATTAATGGCTCTCTTCAAGCACTTTCTGGACAGTAAGGATGACTTCAGAACGAATGGCGTCGGAGGTCGTTTTGATTTTGAAAGTGTCAATCCAGAAACTCACGGTAGCATCAAGTTTGCCCGGTGCGATGCCGGTAATGTTAACAGATGTTTTACGCCTTTTCCGAATGATCCCCTCTACCTGATTGACCGCGTCCTCAATAACTTGCATAATGTTTTTGAAGTCGGATCCCGACGGCAGCGACACGATATAATCAAATCGAAGGAAGCCGTCGATCGTGTAATTGATTAAAGGGTATTTGATGATGTTTGCATTGGGAACATAGACATCCTTTCCATCCGGTGTTTTGATCTGGGTATCGCGTAGACTGAGAGCAAGTACCTTTCCCCTGACTGAACCTGACTCCACGAAATCACCCACGCGAAACGGTCGCTTGAATGCCATGATAATACCGGCCAGAAAACTCTCCCCGATATCACGCAGAGCAAAACCAATGACAAATGCCGTGATGCCGGCACCGGCAAGGATGCTGGCGGTGACCCCGCCAAATCCCATGATCCGGAAGGCCACTGAGACACCGATTATGAATACAATGGTACGTATCAGTGTGGCCAGGAATTCCGCAAGCAAGGGATCTTCCATTTTCTGCTTCAGGCGCTTGTCGGAAAATTGCCGGATCTGACGGGATACAATCCAGGCAATGACCAGCACCACCAAGCGATCAGGATTTTCGGTGTGATGACCACCAGGGCATCGTAATACTGGTAAAACTCTCCCCGGATATCCTCTAAAAATGCACTCATAATAATTCCGTTTTATTGGACCTGGCGCCAAGTAACAGACATCGCCAGAAACATTGTCCACCACATGTATTGCCCGTCAAAAGCAAAGTTTACCGTGCGAAAGGTTCACCATGTGCAGGGTTTGCCCAGGTTCACAGTTGAAATATGGAAACCATACTCCCGGTATTATAGGCAATAGAGACATCAGATTCCGAAAAATCGGTATGGAAAAACCAAATATTCCGTGCAAATGATATCATTTTTTCTCATTATGAAGCGGAAAATCCATTCAAATCGAAAACCGGAAACATTATCTGCCGACCATGAAAAAATTATCAATCCTCATTGCTCCAATGTTATTGCTAATCTCATGCGAAGCTCCGCCCGACAATGGCAGGGAGTTCCTCTCCAATCTCGGTGAATACTGCGGCTACAGTTATGAGGGACGCACTACAGTATTTAGTTTGGGGGCGGGTGACGAAGAGCATCCGCTGGAGGATCCCCGCATGCTGATGGTCCTGGATGAATGCTCGGAGGAGAAAATAAGCATTCCCTTTCATGTGGATCAGGACCAGTCGCGTACCTGGATCCTGCAGATGCGCGACGACCAGCTTCACCTGAGCCACGACCATCGCTATCCCGATGGAACAGAGTACGATCAGAACATGTATGGCGGGTACTCGGATGCACGTGGCTCCGGATTAAAACACTTTTTCCCGGCAGACGATCTCACAATTGCCGAGCGACCGCAACGTGACATCAATGTCTGGTCCATGGAGATTGATCCGGAAAATGACCTTTTTTACTACCGTCTCTATCTGGAGGGACAGCTCAGGTTTGAGGCAACTTTCGATCTTGGCGATCCAAAACCATTACCCTGAGCGTCATCAGTGCGATCAGGTGGAAGGCATTAACGATAAAGCTATGATTCATAACAATTGGGCATGATGCAGGCACCTATGGTTCTTTTGGTAGTAAGCCTGCTTATCGGGCTGGTACTGCAGTGGGTTAAGGCCATTCCCGGTAATGCTCATGTGGCGCTGAACAGTTATGTTATCTATGTTGCATTGCCTGCACTGGGGCTAATCCATGTACCCGGGATCGAACTTCAGACAGAACTTCTTTTTCCGATCGCCACGGGATGGATCCTGTTTTTGACAGCCATTCCAGTTGTGCTCATGGCTGCACGCAGCTTTCGATGGAGCCGGCAGACCACCGGATGCCTGATCCTCACAGCTGGACTTGGGAATACAGCTTTCCTGGGGTATCCGGTCATTGAGGCGCTCTACGGAGCAGATGGAGTGCAAGTGGCGATTCTGGTGGATCAACCCGGTACTTTCATTGTTACATCTTCACTGGGCATTGTGATAGCCGGTATTTTCAGTGAAGGCAGGAAAAGAAAGCGTGAAGTGGCCCGGAATGTGGTGACTTTTCCGCCATTTGTCATTTTTATCATCGCACTGGCTATGAATGTTTCCGGTATACAGGCAACGGGTATTCCACTCCAGGTACTGGAGGTGTTTGCTGCCACACTCACGCCTGTTGCTCTGATTTCTATCGGACTCCAGCTGAAAATTTCAGGTGCCGGTGATCAGATGCGACCGCTTGCATTCGGACTTCTTTACAAGCTGATGCTGGCACCGGCGCTTATATTTACACTCTATGTGATGATTTTCGGGCAGGATGGGTTGCTGGTACAGGTAAGCGTTGTGCAAGCTGCAATGCCACCCATGATCACCGGTTACATCATCGCCGCCACATACGGTCTCAACTCGCGTCTGGCTGCTCTTATGGCAGGTGTCGGCGTACCGGTGGCCGCTGTAACCATAACCTTCTGGTATACCTTGCTGGGTGGATACGGTTAGCGCTTCGCTATCACAAAGCCCGAATGATTTCCCGACAGAAAGCCGGCAGATCATTGGGATTGCGACTGCTGATCTGGTGACGGTCAACGACAACCTCCTGATCAACCCATTCTGCCCCGGCATTTTTAAGGTCATCCTTTATGCCGGGCGTGGACGTGCATCGGAACCCCTTCATTACATCGGCGGAAATTGGGATCCATCCGGCATGACAAATATGGGCCAGTGGTTTACTATCTTCGTGGAATTCTCTGGTCAGCTTGAGTACCCTTGGGTCGCGACGCAACTTGTCAGGCGCAAATCCTCCCGGAAGAACCAAAGCATCAAAATCTTTGGACTCCATGTCGTTGATGGCGGCGTCCGAGCGACAGGGATAGCCGTTTTTGCCGTTGTACACGACCCCTTCCTCCGGACCGGCCACCACAACCTCGGCACCTTCCTCGGTGAGCCGGAGTTTCGGATACCAGAGTTCCAGATCTTCATATACATGGTCGACGAACATCAGAATGCGTTTTCCTTTGAGTGTGCTCATGGCGATTCGCGTTTAGTGAAGACTGTAATGTGGGCACATTTTGTGCGGTCCGGGAATCTGAATTGTGACGGATGTCAGATACCGGTCAAGTCAATATATACATTTGAACACTGCAATAGGATGAGGCATTCAAAAATAAAGAATTTTCGCTTCAGGCCGGCTTATGCAGGCCAGAAGAAAAGGATGAGCGGGGTGCCGATCAGGACAATGATGATCTCCAGCGGGAGCCCCATCCTATAGTAATCGTTGAATTTGTAGCCGCTTGGACCCATGACCAACGTGTTGGACAGGTGACTGATCAAAGTCAGGAATGTGCTCGAGTCGCCCACGGCGATGGGATCGAACAGGCCGTATTCGCCCTGGCTGACCTGATTGAGCACCTCTGCGGCCACGTACATCTTGTAGACACTCGCGGGATAGATGAGGTTGTCCATGTGCACCCCGCCGATGCGCGGCTCCGCGCTGTTCAGGTCGATCACTGCGAAGGAGATCGTTTCGGTGCCATAGTCACCAATGTCGAAAACATGGTCAAGGCCCAGCCTCGCAACAATGTTCTGAAGGGCACCGGTTAGTTCCGCGTCGTGGACGAGATGGCCGGGTATATTAATTTCCTGGTCGTGGACGAGATGGCCGGGTACATTTATTTCCTGATCGTGGTCGGATTGGTCGGGAATGTTCATTTCCTGTGAGTGTGTCGGGGTGGCGAGGATCAGAAGGAGCAGTACGGCGATGGCATTATTCATGGCTGCATCCGGGTTGGGAAAGGGTGTGCGCGTCAGCCCAAAATAGAGAACCGGCCTGCGTTGTGCAATAGCGCTGGCAGCGTCATTCGCAGGCGAGCCAAAGACTTGGGCGATGCCTCCCGCATGAAGGCAGGGCATCAGTCAATTTGGATGGGGTTGCACCGATGGTCAAATACCGGCATGAAATTGCGGCGCTTGTCCGTATATTCCGGACGGGACCGGACTCGTTCTGCGGTCAGGGTGCGCCTGCAAACACCATCCACCCGGAAAATAGAAAACCATGGACTTTCAATGTGACCATATAAATCCAAAATTATAAACAGATGAACCGCTGGTACGAAGCACTTTTTGAAAACTACGCCCGCAAGTACGACGAGGAAAACTTTGTACAGGGCACCGCCGGGGAATGCGATTTCATCGAGCAGGAGCTGGGTAGTGACAAGACGCTGAATATTCTGGATGTGGGATGCGGAACCGGCCGGCACGCCATCGAGTTGGCCAGGCGCGGATACCGGGTGACCGGCATCGACCTGTCGGAGGCGCAGCTCAGACGGGCCCGCGAAAAGGCTGCAGAGGCCGGGGTGGATGTGGATTTTCAGCGACAGGATGCGCGCGATTTGCCGTTTGACGAGGAGTTTGACGCGGCCATCATGATGTGCGAGGGCGGATTCCCGCTCATGGAAACCGATGAGATGAATTTTGCGATCCTGCAAAGTGTCACAAAAGCACTCCTGAGTCCGGCCACCTTTATTTTCACCACGCTGAACGGACTCTTCCCGCTGTTCCATTCGGTCGAGAAACTCGGGAAGGATACGGCCCTCGAGGGCAATGCGACGTATCGGGACAACCGGTTCGATTTGATGACGTTCCGCGACCATAACGTGACCGAATTCACCGATGACGAGGGGAACAGGCATACCCTGAATTGCAACGAGCGTTACTATGTACCCAGCGAGATCACCTGGCTGCTGAAATCACTCGGCTGCCAGGACATCGAAATCTACGGTGCCCGGCTTGGAGCGTTTTCCAGGGAACACACGCTCCGGACGAACGACTTCGAGATGCTGGTTGTCTGCCGGAAATGATCCCGCGAGGGACCCGAAACAATCCCGCAGTTTTCTCAGGTGCCGGACAGACGCAGAAGCGCAACGGGCAATGGGCAATGGGCGGGCTGCACACACCGGAACAGTATCCACAGGAGAACAAGAAATGAAGAATGAGGATCGGCAATCACTGGAACAGTCGGTGGTCTCGGCCATGGACGGCACCGATCTTGAGCTCTATCCCTACCTGCCCTACATCCTTCAGGATACGTGGGAGATCGGATCGGATCCGCAGGTGATGGTCCGGCTGGCCCGGCGGCATGCAAGCGAAAAAACGGAGCTTGAGGTGCTCGATCTGGGATGTGGCAAGGGGGCCGTGAGCATCGCCCTGGCGCGGATGCTGCCCTGCCGCTGCCATGGCATCGACGCCGTAGAGGCATTCATCGATGAGGCCCGGCAAAAGGCGCCGGCCTT
>SLLP01000230.1 GCA_007133995.1 Balneolales bacterium | reverse complement strand
TCCGGCCAGACTTCACTGATCGTGTATGATATTGCCGGTCGGCGTGTTGCAACATTGATTGACGGCCATATGGAGCGGGGAATTCATCAGGTGCGAATGGATGCCGAAGGTGTTGCGGGAATCAGCAGCGGCATATATGTCTATCGTCTTCAGTCAGGCGGACAGGTTCAGACGCGTAAAATGACCGTGATCAAATAATTCGAAGTGTGATAGCGTCTGCGAGCTGAAATCCATCCTTTGTCAGCCGAAGCGGATTGTCCGGCTCCATCAGTCCCCTTTTTCGGAAATCTTCAATCCGGCGACGTTGGGAGGGTTGCAATGTGTAGCTGTAGCGGTTTTTAAGCTCACCCGGATCAACCCCTCGGATGGTCCTAAGACCGGTCATCAGGCGTTCTTCAGCGAGCGTTTCGAGCCTGAGGTTTTCAAATGACATCACGCCGGGTGGAAAATCCCTGTTTGGCATCAACTGATGCGACCGGGTACGGGATATGGCGTCTTGCACACCGGCGTGATAATGCGGCGAGCGCACAATTCGGCTGTATGCATGGATATCCGGCGGGTGTTGCCATCGCGCGGCGTGATCGCTGTTGCGTTTCCAGTAGAAAGAGTGGGCTGCCGGACCCAGACCGAGGTAGTTCTCATGAGACCAGTAGGCTGAATTGTGTACAGCTTCGTGACCAGGTGCTGAAAAATTGCTAATCTCGTAACGAAAGATTCCGTTGACAGCGAGACAGTCGGTGATGATCTGCTGCTGGATGGCGACATCATCATCGCTTGCGGGTACAAGTCGATCCAGCGCTGCAAGTTTGCCGAGCCGGGTTTTTGGTTCAATGGTAAGGGAGTAGGCCGAGATATGGGGTGGATCATAGGTCAATAGCTGATCCAGATCCGCCTGAAGCTGCCTGGTGGTCTGGCCCGGACAACCGTAAATAAGGTCCACGCTGTATGTTGCAAATCCGGCCGTTTTCACCTCCTCCAGTGCACGATGCGCCTGATTCGCCGAATGGGCGCGGTGCATGAAACCCAGCAGCTCCGGCTGGAAGGACTGAACGCCCAAACTGAGGCGCGTAACGCCCATAGCCTGCATTTCTGCCAGCCATTCCGGGTTGACATCCTCCGGATTTACTTCTAATGTGCACTCCTGTACATTAGACAGATCAAAGCGATCACGGAGAGCGTTGAAAAGCCGCCCCATCTGTATGGCAGAAAGCCGGGATGGCGTACCGCCGCCGATGTATACGGTGCGGACAGGATCGTCAGGAAAAGGCGAACCGCCATAAACGGCCGTCGCATTCACTTCACAAATCAAAGTGTCAATAAAATCGGGAATGAGCCGGTCACGTGTCACGAAATAGAAATCGCAATACGAGCACGCCTGTTTGCAGAAGGGAATATGAATGTAGATGGCACTCATCGGATATAAGACGTAATGCGAACGGGATTCATTGCGGACCAGGCTTATTGAAAAAGCGTCTTGCTATAATTGAGACGATGTGGAAAAAAGTGGTTGTTCCCTAATCGGAGGAAGCCCGAAGCTTAATCCGGAATCGGCCGCCACAGAGTGCGGGCGATATGTGCGGTGTTGCCGACTATGAACAGAAACGCTTCTCCGAACAGAAACCAGAGCCGGGAAGTGAGGGCGATGGTGGTTGCCTCGGCCATACTTACGCCCAGCTGATGAAGGTAGATAACGATCATGGTCTCCCGAATGCCGATTCCTCCCGGTGCAAAAAAGGCAAGGATGCCGATGTTGGCTGCGAGCGGAAAACACAGGCCGGTGAGGATGGGTACATCATGGGGAACCAGGGCCTGGACGAGGAAATAGAACCCGCCCGCCCATATCCCCCAGTTTAATATGCTATAGGGCACAACGCGGCGTATCATGTGCCAATCGAGTGGGGTGATGTTTATGTCACGCTTCATGAGTCTGGCCATGATCTTGTTAACGATATTCGGAAGCAGGGAACTGAGGATGAGCGGTGTAGCCGCCAGCCAGATTACCATGCCGGTGATGCCTCCGATGGAGAAGTTGCCGGCGAGGTTGTACCCGATAAGTCCGAGCAGAAAACCGATCCAGATGCTGATGATCTGCTCTTTAAAAGAGAGCAGGGAAAGCGGTCCGAGATCGTGATCGCTGTGCTTCTCAACATAGGCGGAGCGTCCAAGCAGTATCCAGAGGCGGCCAGGGATGTATTTCCCGAAGATGGTGAGCCCGGCACTGGCCATTATGGTTCGGTTGCGGATGTCCCGGTACTCGGATCCCAACACCTTGCCCCAGCAGACACTGTAGAAAAGAAATCCGGCCCAGAGAAATAGAACCGAATAGAACAGATAAGGATAGGAGTAGACCGTGGGCTTGACCAGATAATCGGCATAGTACAGTCCGACCAGCAAAAAAACCAGTGAGGTGATGATTATGATCTTGCTCAGGTGTCTGGATAAAAACGCAGGCAAAACTGGTATAATGAGGTGAAAAATACAGGAAGATTATGTATAACCTTTCAATATACAAACTTTGAAACAGACCGGCATCAACGCCGGTAGAACGGATTATGCTCGTAGGTGTCTTTCTGCTGATAGGCCCTGAGGTAGGTTACGTAATTGTCGGAAGCGGTGACGAGGGAGGCAATTTCCTTGTCGGTCAGTTTGCGTACCGGCTTGGCCGGCGAACCCATGCAGAGATACCCCGAGGGCATGGTTTTGCCGGGCGGGATGAGGCTGCCGGCAGCGATCATGCAGTCCGGCTCTATAACGGCATGATCCAGGATCACGGATTGAATGCCCACGAGCACACGATCATGGATGGTGCACCCGTGGATAACCGCACCGTGTCCGATCGTGACCTGGTTGCCGATGCGTGTGGGCGCCGTCTCGTTGGTCACATGAACACAGCAGTTGTCCTGAATATTCGACCTCCCGCCGATATCAATAAAATTGACATCACCACGCACTGTGGCGTTGAACCAGATGCTGGACTCAGGCCCCATGCGTACGTCACCTATCACGTCCGCACTGGGCGCGACAAAACAGGATTCATCAAATTCGGGTCGGACATTCAAAAACTCATAAATCATGGGATACAGGTTTGGTGTTGGATGCAGAGCCGGAATAACGCTTAATATTTCAACATCATCTGTAAAATAAAAAAAAGAAAAAAACCGGCAGTTTGCTTTTTTCGGATATATTATTGACTTCGAACATTGTCTATGGTTCTGTTTTTGCTCAAAAGCCGATCAATACGTATACTTGGCCTACTGATCTAGGTATAATTTATGACTTCTTTTCTGGAATGGTTTGAGTTTATCGCGGTTACCTTTGCGGACGCAGCATGGGGAACACCTCTTCTTGCCCTGCTGCTCGGCGGAGGAATTTTCTTCCTGATCTACTCCCGTTTCCTGCCCTACCGCCATTTCGGACACGGTCTGGAAATTCTTACCGGCAAGTACGAGGATCCCACCGCTCCGGGCGATATCAATCACTTTCAGGCCCTGTCAAGTGCACTGGCGGCAACGGTTGGTATGGGAAACATTGGAGGTGTGGCGATCGCCATTGTGATGGGCGGTCCCGGAGCTCTCTTCTGGATGTGGATAAGCGCCATTGTAGGCATGGCCACAAAATTCTTCACCTGTTCCCTGGCAATCATGTACAGGGGCAAAGATTCCAGTGGTAAGATTCAGGGCGGACCGATGTACTTCATCACAGAAGGCCTTGGTAAAAGGTGGCGTCCACTGGCCGTGTTTTTTGCATTGGCCGGACTCATCGGGTGCGCTCCGATGTTCCAGTCAAACCAGCTCACCCAGATTATTCGTGACGAAATCATGATACCGTTGGAGCTGGTATCATCTCATGCCCATTTCTGGGGTGATTTCATACTGGGGCTCATCATCGTCGGTATTGTTTCCATGGTGATCTTTGGCGGTATCAAGCGTATAGGTCAGGTCGCCGCCAGCCTTGTACCGTTGATGGTATTTATCTATGTGGTATCGGTGCTCTATATTATCTTCAGCCACATTACCGAGGTTCCCTATTATATTGGCCTGATTGTCAGCGATGCCTTTACCGGAAATGCCGTGGCGGGTGGAGCTGTCGGAGTGGTCATCATCACGGGAATACGGCGGGCGGCGTTTTCTAACGAGGCCGGTATCGGACTGGAGGCCATGGCGCACGGTGCAGCTCGTACCCGTGAACCGGTGAGGGAAGGACTGGTTGCCATGCTCGAACCGATGATCGACACCATCATCGTCTGCAGCATGACTGCCCTTGCCATTCTGATGACAGGCGTCTGGACGACCAGCGACGCGGACGGGGTAACCCTTACCGCCCAGGCTTTCTCAGAAGGTATTCCATATGTCGGAGTCTACATTCTCATCTTTTGTGTGATCATCTTCAGCATAACGACGATGTTCACTTACTCCTATTACGGCACCAAGTGTCTCGGTTTCCTGATCGGTGCCGACAAGCAGCACTATTACAACTACTTCTATGTCTTCACAATTCTTTTTGGCGCCGTGGCTTCCATTAGTGCAGTAATCAGTGTCATTGACGGGATGTTTGCCATGATGGCCATACCCACCATGACCGCCAGTCTACTCCTTTCGCCACGTGTCTACCGGGCGACCAAAGACTATTTCCGCCGAATGGAAGAGGATCGTCGTTCAATGGACTATGATGCAGATGCTGATGACGACTGATCCTATCCGACAGGTTGCCTCCAGGGATGATGAGGATGATATGTGGCTCTACAGCCGCTATCTGGAGGAGTTGAAGCATCGGTTTCCTGAATCATCTTCCCATATCATCGGATACAGTGAAAATGGAGTGCCTATTTTTGGCTTTGCCTTTGGCAGCGGGCCGGCAACTGTGAGCCTGGTTGCAGGCGCACATGCGGACGAGCCGGTAGGCCCCAACACACTCTACCGGCTAATACTGGAAATGCATCAGACTCCGGACAAGTTTGCCTCTCTCTTCAGCCGGTTCCGATTTCTGGTGATTCCTCATGTGAACCCCGATGGAGATGCAGCCAACGCGTCCTGGATTACAAGGTGGCCTGAACTGACCCCATTCCTGACGGGTATGAAGCGTGAGATTCCCGGGCGTGATATCGAATTCGGATACCCGGACATGCGACCGGAAAACCGGGCGGCAACCGGATTCTGGGAGCGTGAAGAGCCGGCCGACATCCATTTCAACCTTCACGGCATGCAGTTTTCGGAGGGATATCTGCTGCTGATCAATGATGAGTGGGAGGAGGGAAGCAGGGGCTGGCGCAAGCAATTCGATGCGGCAATGAGAAAGGAAGGACTGGAACCGCACGATCATGACCGGGGCGGGGAAAAAGGGTTTAACTATATGGGGCCGGGTTTCACATCCACTCCCAAAGGCAGAGCGATGAAAGAATTCTTCCTTGAAAAAAAAGATCCTGAGACGGCATCCCGGTTCCATTTATCATCCATGGAATTCCATCTCGGGCGCAAACCGGAAGCGCTCTGCGTGGTGACGGAGTTTCCTCTTTTCACAGTCAGTTCATCCGACCGCATCGGTGTCCCGGAAAATTATCTGGAACTTAAGCGGGAGCTGGAGAAAATAACCGGACAGAAGTGTCCGGAAGAGGAAGAGGTGAATCGTCTTATTTCACGTTATAATATTCAGCCGCTTCCGCTTGGGAAGGCCATGCGTCTGCAGCGCCTCACCATTCGATTGGCCATGGATTTTGCTGACGGGTACTTGGGAAATTCTTTATAAAAGGAGATAAGTGATTGACATTTAGAGAAAATATTCAGTTCTTCCTCCAGATAATGAACAGCCACAACTCATATAATCAAAGGACGATATTTCGTCGCCGTCGTTTTCGCCGTCGCCTTATGGCCGGTGTGCGTGAAGATTGTGTCTGAAATAAACGAATTTGTTTGTGTTTGAAAGGCAGGATCTTCACGGGTTCTGCTTTTTTTTTTGCCTATTTTTACATTTGAACCTTTTTTAAACCATAAGCTGCAGCCGCCATGATCAGAACGTATGATATCTCTGAATTTCATTCGGCAAAACAGTTACCATTATGAGCAATCCCATTGTGCTTGCATACAGCGGCGGACTGGATACCAGTTTTTGTATCCCGTACCTGAAAGAAAAATATGAAACAGATGTCCATGCCGTTATCGTGGACTGTGTGGGCCTCACACGTACGGAGAAAGAGGCCATCAGGGATCGCGCCCTGAAGCTTGGTGCGGCAGAATTTGCCTGTGTGGATGGATTCCCGCATCTGTATGACCATATTCTGTCTTACTTGATCAAGGGGAATGTACTCCGCGACCGAACCTATCCGATGTGTGTTGGTTCCGAGCGGTACATCCAGGCGGAGTTGATCATGGAGTATGCCAAAGAGCAGGGAACCAGCCGTATCGCGCATGGCTCAACAGGTGCAGGAAACGACCAGGTGAGGTTTGATGTGGCCCTGAGAACCGGCCTTGACAATGTGGACATCATCGCACCGATTCGAGATGAGGGGCTCACGAGGGAAGACACCACTGCATACCTTGCAAAACGGGGATTTGAGGTGCCGAAAAAAACCACCAGCTATTCCATCAATGACGGGATTTGGGGAACGAGTGTCGGTGGCGTTGAGACACTGAACAGCGAAGCGCCTCTTCCCTTCGAGGCATTTCCCAACCTGAAGCCGCCCCACTTGCTGGATGATGAACCCGAAGAGATTACCCTGGATTTTACAAACGGGCTGCCGGTAGCCGTAAATGGGCACCAGATGGATCCGTCAGCACTCCTCTCTGTTCTGAGGGAATTCGGGCGGTATCACGGTATTGGAATGGGCATGCATCTTGGTGACACTATTATCGGAATTAAGGGCCGGATCGGTTTTGAGGCACCGGTCGCCCGTATTATCTACCTGGCCCATCGCGAACTGGAAAAACTGGTTCTTAGCCAGGAGCAGCGTCAGCTTAAGGACCAGCTTGGTGATCAATATGGCGCCATGCTTCACGAAGCCCGCTACTACGATCCGGTTATGCGCGATATTGAACGATTCTTCGACTCCACACAGGCACGGGTTTCCGGTGATGTCACCCTCTATGCATGCCGGGGTACGATTTTCCCGATGCGCGCATCCTCACCTTACAGCATTCTGAACAGCGATATCGCAAAATACGGCGAAGAAGCCGGTGGTTGGAGCGGCAGCGAGGCCCGTGCATACTCCAAACTTTACAGCATCCGAACACAACTCTACAAAAAATCACATTAGTACACGCCTACTCATAAAAACTTATGGGACTTAAAGAAATCAAAGCGGATATCATCGCGTCAAGCTCAGCGTCAGTAGAGCTGGGAAATACAGTTAAAATTGCTCCAAATATTGTAGCCGAAGAGGGTTATCTTGTAGCGGTCAGGACACTTGATGTAAAAGACAGATATAATGAAATTGAAACCAACGACGGTGTTATTATTCCCTATGGAAAAGATCAGATCGTCGTGGGCGCGCTGGGTGAGCGGCAGGCGCTTCGCGGTTACAGCGGGATCATTCCCAGGTCCATAAAGAGGGGAGATATGCTGCATATTTTGAATATGGGCGGGATCATCGGAAACTGTCAGTCGCCTCACCCCGATCACGGACCCGCCATGAGGGTAGAGGTGCTTGGTGCTGTTATGATTGGCGACAATGACGGGGAAGCCGGGATCTACAAACATGCCTGCATTCAGGATTTTGCCATCGACTGGGAGTACAATCTTTCCGAAAGCGTACCGCTGATCGCCGTCACCGGGACCTGCATGCACGTCGGGAAAACCATGGCGGCAACCATGATTGTAAGACAGCTCACCGCCAAGGGCTACAAGGTGGCTGCTGCCAAGCTGACGGGAGCGTCGCTTATGCGTGATACCCGGGAGATGAAGGAGAACGGTGCCATCGCCTCGGCACACTTCGGTATGGCCGGACTCGTATCCACTACAGGCAAAAATATCCTGCCCATGGCAAAAGGGCTTATCAAGTACCTGAACGGATTCAACCCGGATGCGATCATCCTCGAATTTGGCGATGGCATTATTGGAGCCTACGGTGTGGACAGTCTGCTTATGGATAAGGAGATGATGCAGTTTACACGCACTCATGTAGTTGCTGCACAAGACTTTATGGGATGCTGGTCGGCCGACCATTTCTTCCGCAAACGCTATACCAGCGCCATCTCTATCATCACCGGACCGGTTACAGATAACCTTGTAGGAATTCAGTTTATCCAGAATACCCTCGGCATCCGTGCGGTGAACGCCATGGCCGAACCGACAAAGCTCGGGGACATGGTTGCAGAAATCACATTCGCCGCCCCACCCAAAAAAGAACCGTTTCTATGAGTGACAAGATAACCGTTTCAGTTGCAGGTGCTAGCGGATATACCGGCATGGAAGCCATCCGCATCCTGTTGGGCCATCCCAATGTAACCCTGACCCGGCTCTATGGCAGCAGATCGGCCGGATCGTCGCTTTCTAGCCTTTATAAAGGCCTGGATTCGCTTGTCGATACGACGATTAAAAGCTTTGACGAGCTGGCTTCGGATGAGTCGGACGCAATCTTTCTGGGGCTTCCTCATGGAAAATCTTCGGAGGTTGCCAGGCAGCTCTTTGATGCAGGCTACAAGGGTAAAATAGTCGATATGAGCTCGGATTTCCGCCTTAAAGATCCCGCAGCCTATGAGAAATGGTACGGCTGGACCCATCCCCATCCGGAACTCATCGGCAAATTCACCTACGGCCTTACAGAATGGTACCGAAATGACATCCGCCTGGCGGATCACATCTCGAACCCCGGCTGTTTTGCCAGTGCTATCCAGCTCGGCCTGCTGCCATTTGCAAAGGAGGGCCTGGCCTCATCATGCGATGTGACGGGCATTACCGGATCTTCGGGCTCCGGCGCTTCCCCTTCGGCAGGCACCCATTTTTCCAGCCGGTTCGGAAATGTAAAGGCCTACAAGATTTACCGGCATCAGCACCTCGGAGAGGTGATGCAAACTCTGGCGGATCAAACAGCCGCCCGGACCGGTAGCCAACAGAAAAGCCTGGTTGAAAACGGCGAAACGGGTGCAACGACACTTCTTCCGGACATTCGATTTATACCGGTTTCCGGTCCATTTGTGCGCGGGATCTGGATGACGATTGCCATTGTACTGAGTGAGGAGACGCATGTCGGAAATCTGCTGGAGGAGGAATATTACAACGCTCCGCTTGTACGACTCCAGGAAGGGCTGCCGGAGCTGAAACAGGTTGTGGGAAGTGCTTATACCGATATCGGCTGGATCCAGCAGGGACGCAATGTCGTCATTGGCGTTGCAATCGACAACCTGCTCAAGGGTGCGGCATCCCAGGCTGTGCAGAATATGAACCTGATGATGGACTGGCCCGAGGAAACCGGCCTTACCTTTCCGCCGTCAATATTATAGCCTGCCAGAGCGAACTGATTTAAAACATGCCAGTGCGAAGAGACTTAATAGCATGTCGGTTCGTACTATATTGAAACGTGCCGATGCAAATTGAATTAAAGTATGCCGGTGCAAGCTGGACTAAATGCACCGATTCGAATAGAATTAAATGTGCCGGTATACCAGGATAAAGACATACAGCAGCAAAAAAGAAATGACTCAAACAATTGCCGAAATAATACCGCGGTTTGCTCATTTGTCCGACTGGGACGATGCCACCCTGATGGATGTAATCCGGCATGCACGTAGGCTGAAGAAGATGCAATTCCGGAAGCCGGTGGCATCCGGAAAAATGCTTGGACTGATTTTTTTCAATCCCTCCCTGCGCACCCGAATTTCATTCGAGACAGCGGCAGTGCATCTGGGAGCGGGAACATCGATTATCCAGCCCGGACAGGGGGTCTGGTCATTCGAAACCCAGACCGGAGTGATCATGGACGGAGATTGCGCCGAGCATCTCAAGGAGGCCGTTCAGGTGATATCACGCTATGTGGATGTCATCGGCGTGCGTGCATTTTCCGCCATGCAGAGCCTGAAGGAAGATCTGGAAGACAGGCTGCTTCAGGATATCGTACGGTATGCCACGGTTCCGGTGATCAATATGGAGAGTGCCAGGGAGCATCCGTGCCAGGCGCTGGCCGACGGACTCACCATGCTTGAACATCTGGAGGAGAAGACAAAAAACAGGAAGTTTGTACTGTCATGGGCGCCGCATCCCAAGCCGCTGCCCATGGCCGTCCCCAACAGCGCACTTGAAATCGCCGCCCGCCTGGGGATGAATGTCACCCTGGCCTGCCCGCCGAAAATGACACTTCCAGATGCCATGCTTGAGAATGTACGATCCCATGCATCAAAAAACGGCTCGCAGCTGAGCATCGAGCATGATCAAAAGGAGGCATTCAGGGACGCGGATATCATATACGGCAAGTCATGGGCCGCGCCGCTCGCATACAACGATCCTGATGCAGAATCAAAACTTCGTACCGAAACCTGCAGCAACTGGACCATCACCCGGGATCTTATGTCCATCACCAAAAATGCCGCATTTATGCACTGTCTGCCGGTGCGACGAAATGTCGTTGTCAGCGACGATGTCCTGGATGGATCTGACGCCATACATGTCGACCAGGCAGAAAACCGGCTCCACGTACAGAAGGCTGTGTTGATGAAACTGATGGGGTTGTCGTCATGAGCTCGATACTGATCAAGCTGAGCGGCAATATCCTGGCCGACTCCAATGCTCTCGGTAAACTTGCGGAGTTCATAAAGAAACGCAGAACCGCAGGAGAACAAGTAATAATCGCGCATGGTGGCGGCAAGCAGATCAACGAGCTGAGCAGGCGTATGGATATTCCCGTGCATCAGGTAGCCGGAAGGCGCATCACGAATGAGGATTCCCGCGAGGTCCTGCTCTACACCGTTGGCGGCAAAGCGAACCGCGAACTGGTTTCTTTCTTGCGAGACAACGAAATATCGTCGGTGGGCATAACCGGAATTGACGGCGAACTGACAACGGCATTTCGTCGCCCTCCACTTGAGATCGATAGTGAACCCGTTGATTTCGGGTTGGTTGGGGAAATGGAGTCGGTAGACAGG
>SLLP01000185.1 GCA_007133995.1 Balneolales bacterium | reverse complement strand
GCTATACTGGGCTGTTGGTTTTCCATCGTCGGTAAAGGGCTGAAGTGGTGGTTTAGGCTTTATAATCATGCGCCTGTGTGTCGAAATATACTTCCGGCATGAATATTTCATCTGTTTAAATCAACTAAGATTCATATTGTCAGAATGAACTCACATGACAGGATTTAATCATTCCTCTGTGTGTCAGCCGGAGACTGTCATGTTCGTTTCATCTGTTTAAAATGATTGATTCATATTGTCAGATAGAATGTCCATGACGTTTTTAATCAAACTCCTGTGTGTCGGAGGCTTGCCCGGTCATGGACATTTCATCTGTATATAATTTCATTTTATTCAAGGATTTGCTTATTTGATATTGGAATAATTCAAGTGGCTGGGCTTTGAGTTGAGATACTTCAGGTTGGATGTTCGGCATCTGCTGAATGATCAAGCACTGCCAGCAACCGGTAAGGAAATTGCCGGACAACGCGCCAGTCAGCAGGAAGGATATGGTTAAGTTCGCCTGGGCGAAAGCTTTTTCTGATGGAAATAAGGCCGTCGGCTCGAATATATGAGTTTGGAAATAGCGGCCAGGTGGCAATTGAAAACAGTGCATATCCAACAGTTGATCGCTCGATATCGCTGCAGATCACCCGGTCCGTGGCAAGAGCGGCAAGATCATCCAGAAATCCGGAGATCTCGCTTTCGGGAAGATGGTGAAGGACATGGTTGCATATCACAAAGCTAAAGGTGTGGCCCTTTTTGCGAAGTGTGGCCGTATCGGTCTGAAAAAAGCGCAGGCCGGCTGCAGCCGGATTATCGGTGTCAGTGACCGCACCGGCTTTCTTTTGATGAGCCATCGCGTACTCCAATGCCCTCGGATCAGGGTCAATGCCGGTCACATCCAACAGAAAACCATCCTGTTTCGCCCATTTGTAGATATTTTTGGTTATGTCACCGCCTCCCGATCCGACGTCAAGCAGTCGGAATGTGATGCCCGGCTCAAGTAGGGGTCGGATGAACCGGTGATAAACCCCTCTCCATCGGGATATAAGTCTGTTGATAACAGGGAAGTACCGATATGTGTTGTGCAGCATGACCGGATCACAGTCAGGGCGGTCCATCCATTCAACCAGATCTGACCGTCGGGACCGGAGAGAACGCGGCAGGGAAGCGGATAGTTGTTTTGATTGGATCGGCATGGTCTCCTGGCTGCAGCGGCAACTTACATCGGATCGGCAAACCTGAACAGACCCGATTCGATGGTCAGGCCGGGTCCGAATGCCATGGCAAAGATGTTCCGCCCTTCGGACAGATGACTATCTGGAGACTGTCCGGTTGGAGTTTCATTGGAAGCAGCCAGTCCGTTTTGTTTCTGACGGGATGAAATCTGATTGCCCTTCATCTCTTTGCCCGCATTCGAGTGTTCAGGCAGCACTCCAGCTGGTTGATGCTCCGGTACCGTTTCAACCGTACTTAAAGGCCGGACGCCGATTCGTGCGTCAACCATATCCTTAAGCACAAACAGGATGGTTGCGCTGCTCATGTTGCCGTACTCGCGCAGGACTCTCCTTGAAGATGAGATTTGCTCATCTTTCAGTGCCAGTGCATCCTGAACCTTGTCGAGAATGGCCCGTCCGCCGGGATGAACCGCCCAGAGGTTGATTTCGTCCTGAGCCAGTCCAGCGTCCCGAAGGATGGTATCAAGTATCGGACGCATGTTGCTTCGGATGATTTCGGGCACGTATGTCGAGAGTTTCATCTCGAAGCCATGATTGCCGATGGTCCATGCCATATCATTTTCACCCTCCGAGGTGAGGTCGTTATGGAAGGAAAGGATTTCGAGGGGAAAGGGCGGTTGTGGGAGCGATTCATCAGAAGTACCGGTGGTTGTGGCCATTCCGGCAGCAAGGGCCGGTTCCCGGGCGCTAATGAGGGCTCCGGCACCGCCGTCTGCAAAAACGGAGGCCGATATCATCGCATCGGGATCGTCACTGAATTGAAGGTGAAGCGTACAAAGCTCTACGCAAAGAACAAGAACCACGGCATCCGGTTTCGATCGGCAGAATGCATCGGCCATTTTCAGTCCCTGGAATGCAGCATAACAGCCCATGAAACCGATATGGTATCGCTGTGTACTTCCAGGAAGGCCCAGGTCGCGGACTACGTAATAATCCGGACCGGGCGCAAAAAAACCGGTGCACGAAACGGTGATCACGTGGGTAATGTCCTCTTTGCTGAATCCAGGTGCGTTTTGGATCAGCTTGCGGGCAAGGTCCGTGAATAGCTTGCGGGATTCACGCGTGTAGGCATCGTTACGCCTCCGGGTATCCGGAGCCGGCACCTTGGAACCATCCTTGCTGAAAAACAGGGGCGTTGCGTCCGGCTTGCTGAAGTCGGTGATCACGCTGTGCCGTTTTCGGATCCCCGAATGATTGTAGATGCTGCGCAGCATGCGACGAATCCCCTCACGATCACTGACGTTTTTTTGCATCAATTCTGATGCAAAGGGCTGGTCATAGTGGGTATTCGGAACGGCTGTTTCCAGGCGATGAATGTAATTGGTCATAAGCGCTTAATTGGCTGTTGAATAGCGATCGATCCTGTTAACTTGCCGGTGCTGCAATCAGACCGGCCGGCTGGATTTCCGCTGGTAAAAACCATAACCCATTTTTCTCTCTGATCGTTTGCGTCCCCGCAGGGCTGTGTTTAGTGAAAGACAAAACCTTGCCGAAATCATCCACATACCCCGGACAGATCAAGGAGACCCCCGACCGGTATGTCTGCAAGTTCCGTCCGAAAGGGGTGAACATGTTGAATCCGGCTTTCGTCGCTTCATAGGGCATCTGATAAGGAAAGCCGATTTTACCGGCAAGTGATGAGATATTCACGATATGACCGCCGATGCCTAGGAATGCTCCGGTTATTATGGCGTTTCAATCTCGTAGATTCTTCAAATATCAATTTTTGTTTGCTGGCTGGATGTCATAGCCAACAGCGGGTTCGTCACCCACCACCCATGCATCGTGACCGGGCTACGGTCATGGACATTTCATTTGTCCAATTTCTGGTTTATCTGATTCAATCAATTGAAAAGGTATTTGAACCGATATTGCTGCTGCCATCAATTCGACATCAATCTGACTGTAATGGCACAGGGAACATTGATGGTTGAACATTGCGGGTTCCACATTCCGTAATTGCACCGGGAATCCGTACACAATGAACATGTCCGGATTGCCTTACGGTGACTGTGAACTATCTTCCTGATGGGCAAGAAATTTTCTTGTGATGTGGTGAAAACGGAGATTATGCATGATGGCGGCCATGGTGAGACCGGCAATGAGACCGGCCCAGAGTCCACGCGGACCCCATTCCATCACAATGCCCAGTGTGTAACCGATCGGGATGCCGATGGCCCAGTAGGCGGTCAAATTGACGATCATCGGGATTTTTGTGTCTTTCAATCCGCGCAGCGCCCCGGAGCCGCCCACCTGTAGTCCGTCCGATATCTGAAAGATGGCCGCCATGATCAGCAGACTGGCCGCCATGGAGATAACCTCAGGATCCTGCGTGTATATGGATGCGATCTGGTGGGGGAAAATCGTCATGATAAGCGCGGTGCAGCACATGATGACAGTACACAAGGCGATTCCAGTGAATCCGGCAAAGCGGGAGTTTCGCAGCTGCCGCCTGCCGAACATCTGTCCGACCCGGACTGTAATGGCCATCGATAGTCCCAGCGGAATCATGAACGTAATGGATGCAAAGTTGATCGCAATCTGATGGGCGGCGACCACGGTGGTTCCCAGGGTGCCCATCAGCAGCGCCATTACTGCGAACATGCTGGTCTCCATCCCCATGCTGACACCGATGGGCGTTCCGATACGTAATATTTCTCCGATATGCTCTCGTTCGGGAAGGCGCACGTTTCGGAACAGCCGAAAACGGCGGAACGCCTTCTTGCGGAGTGTGTAGCCCAGCATCACCAGAAACATCACCCAGAAAACGATGGCGGTGGCCCACCCGGTGCCGACCGCGCCCAGCTCGGGAAAGCCGAACCGTCCGTAGATGAGCGTGTAGTTGCCCAGGAAGTTGAAAACGAGTCCGACCAGCGTGATGTACAGGGCCGGACGCGTAACCCCGAGCGCTTCATTAAAAAAGCGCAACACCATGAAGGCCAGAACGGCGGGGATGCCCCAGGAGACGGCAAAGAGGTAGCCGGATGTGATCCGGATCACCTCGTCAGTGAAACCCAGCAGGTTCATGACCGGACCGAGGTGGTTGAGCACCAGTATGACCGGTACCGATAACATCACCGAGAGCCACAGTCCCTGTCGGACCTTCTTGCCGATCAGACCCAGATCCCTGGCGCCGAAGAGCTGGGCGACGATCGGACTCAGCGCCATCAGAATGCCGATGGCGATGGTGAAAAACGGCATCAGAAAACTGGATCCGATTGCCACCGCCGCAAGATCGTTCGGGTGATAGTTGCCGGCCATCACCGTATCCACAAAGCTCATAGAGATCTGGGCCAGCTGCGCTCCGACGAGCGGCAGCCCGAGCGACAGGGTCCTGCGTGATTCCACCAGAATGGCTTGCGGTGTGGTCATTCCGTCACGAATTCCGCTGGTAGACAAGTGTGGGTATGGCGTGGTCGGGCTTGCCTTCCAGGTGGGATATGATCGAGGATGCGGCCAGGGCGCTCATGCGGGCACGGGTTTCGCGCGTGGCGCTCGCAATATGGGGTAGCAGCACGCAGTCAGGCGCCGTGAGCAGGTCCGGGTGGACTTTCGGCTCCATCTCGAAGACATCGAGTCCGGCCCCGCCGATGCTGTTCTCGTGCAGCGCTTCGGCCAGGGCGGCTTCGTCCACGACCGGTCCGCGAGCCGTATTGATGAGGATGGCGTCCTGCTTCATCATCGCCAGTCGCTCCTTGTTGATTGCGTGGCGGGTTTCGGGTGTGAGTGGACAGTGAAGCGACAGTACATCCGACTCACGCACCAGTTCATCAAGAGAATCCACCCACCTGGCATGATACTTTTTCTCGTCTTCCGGTTTCAGGCGCTCGAGGTTGTTGTAGAGGATCTTCATCCCAAAACCATGCGCCCTGCGAGCAAATGCGCGTCCGATGCGACCCATGCCGTAGATGCCGGCGGTCTTGCCGCTGAGCTCGGTGCCCAGAAAACCAAAGGGGTGCCACCCGTCGAATTCACCGGCACGGAGACGGTCCTCTGCCTCGCGAATTCTGCGCGCGACACTCAGCAGCAGGGCGAAAGCGCAATCGGCCGTCGCCTCGGTAAGCACTTCAGGGGTATTGGAAACGAGTATTCCAAGTTCTCTGGCCGTTTCAACATCAATATTATTGTAGCCAACGGCATAGTTGGAGATGATCCGCAGCTTTTTCCCGGCCCGTAAAACATCGCTTGTTACCGGTGTGGAGAGGCAGCTGAGAAGAGCGTGATACGATCCGATCACTTCCCCAAGCCGTTCTTCACTGTCATATTCGCCACGTTCGCCAACGGTAACATCGTAGCGTGCTTTGAGGAGATCAATTCCCTTGCCGGGCTGGGGCTCGGTTACAAGTACGCGCATAACTACAATAATTTCGGTTTGGACTTACTACCCGCCGACGCGTTCACCGTTAACAAATATGAATTCAGGAATCGGTTCTTCCGGCGGTGCTATCTTCATGTAATATACAAAGGGTTCGAGAACCTGGGCGCATATGACATCTCTTTTTTGCCAGGATGTAAGGACTACCCTGAGAGAGTCTTTGGATGGGTCCCGCTGCGGCGGATAAAGCTGGTGGCAGGGGGTGGGCAGGTGCCCGCTGATCCGAATGTAAGTGCCGGTAGTATCGGATGCGAGTTCGATAGAATCAAGGTAGACAGGTGAGGACTGAATCGGTTCACTGGTTGGTGGTGCAACCGGGGTATGCGTGGATGACTCAGGTGGTGCGGCCTGTGTTTTCATTACGGAAGTACATGAAATGCATGCCGGCAGCAGAAGCGATATCGCTGCACAACATGCTTTGGATAGCGAGTAGCGGATGGTGCGATGAAAGACTCTGCTAAGGGGATCAGTCTTCGATATCAGTGATTTCCGCATCATTCCACATATTCTCAAGAGCATAGAAGTTCCGGGTTTCTTCATTGAAAATGTGAACGACGACATCGACATAATCCAGTACCACCCATTTTCTGCTTTCCAGACCTTCCTTGCGCCAGACATACTCACCGGTCTGTTCCTTGATTTTTTCGGTTACATTGTTGGCGAGCGCCCTGACGTGGGTATCCGATCCTCCCTGACAGATGATGAAATAGTCGGTGAGGGTGGTGAGTTTGCGCACATCGAGTACGCGCAACTTCTCTGCTTTTTTTTCGAGCAAAGCTTTGTTGATGAGATGTACAAGTGGGATAAACGCCTCTTTCCTGGCTGTAGGAGTGTGGATGACTGAAGGTCGGGTTTCGTTCATAGGCAGCGTTTGGGTAAATGACTTAGTGAGAGAGTGATTCGTAATCGGAGCCGATCACGATTGTGGCATCAAGGTAGAAATCCGGTGATATTTCCCGGATGATGCGATCATCGGAGAGCCCCAGGGCCCGTGCGACTCTTCGGGCATTTTCTATATTTCCACTGCGGTCGACCACGAATGATCGCGTGATGTTAAAAGTTTCAAAATTCCCTGAATCGACGACATCAAAGCCGCTCTGCCGGAGCACAGAGGTAAACTTCGTGGCAAGTCCGGGCACACCACAACCGTTACGGACTTCAACCTGAATGACATCGCTGAGCAACAGACTGACTTCGGTGCGTTCCGATACGATTCGAGGGTAGATGATTCTGGAAAAAAGGGCAACGAGCAGTACGAGCAGCAGGATGCTTGAAAATCCCAGGGCGGCGTGAAGAAGGAAGTGAGAACGCTGATTTTCGCTCATTCAAAAGAAAGTAGATAGGTTCTCAACCGATTACCAGTATCTATGTTTACCATATGCGATAGGGATCATGCATGTGATTTCTTCGCTGGTGGGGAGAATAATAGCCATAACCGTAACCGTATCCCTGCGGTATCTGTTGAAAGCGTAACTGAATACGGGTGTTTTCATTGAATTTGTAATTCAGTTCGGCATTTCTGACATAAAACTGGGTCTGATCGTTCTGACCCATCGGACCGGATCCAAACGGGGAATGTGACATGGCAAGATCAACCCGGCCATGCAGATTTTCATTGAACATCAGATGCATTGTGTTTGTGTAGGTATTCTGATTGTACATACTGCCGCCAAATGAACCCATTGTCATTTCATAGGAGTGGTTCATTTGAAAATCCTGTAATCCGAAAAAAGAAGTTCGGTCATCGCTGTCATTGGTACGAACAATAGGTCCCGTGCGATCCAATGAAGAGCCGCTATCAGACCTGAACTGTGCTACACCCTGCTGAAGCGGAAGTGCAACAATTAAAGCCAGTATTAGTAAGATCGTATTTATTTTCATGGTTGTCCACTTTAGACCGTTTCTTAACGTTCAGTGATTGTAAAACATTCTGATGCTTTCCAATATATACTAAACGTAACGAAAACATTCAAATTATATCAAGCTGCAGATGCAATAAGAGAGATTCCTTTTATTGTTTAGCAAAAGCTCCGGATTTCTAAATCAATTAAAGAACATACCTGCCGATGCAAGATACGTATAAACGGGTGAAAGATTATGTAAACAGGTGCCCGCTATCCGGTGTTGATAAGGCATCTGGCATAAGGGCATGGATGTCGAATGTTGCCGGCTACCCGTTCTGATTGTGCGGAGGTGGAGGGATTCGAACCCCCGGTACACAAAGTGTACAACGGTTTTCGAGACCGCCCCATTCGACCGCTCTGGCACACCTCCGGAAACAGAAAGAGCTTGTAATATGGGCTTAAAATCACTATATTACTAAACTTTTCGCAGTTCTACAACACAATATGTCAATATATCAATTTCGGCTAATTAAATGACCAATGCCAAGCATCAATGACTCTGACCCTGACATATCTGATGAATACAGAGTTATTATGGATGAGTTGTCTTGCACCGAAAAACAATTTAACTAACGACATGAAGCATTCATGACCGACTTGCTGGGCCGGCAGGTGTTTGATTGGTTGTAAATGCTCCATTTGACCTCGTAAAAACCAAACCGAAATAACTGATGAAATTAACGGATTTCAGATACGAATTTGAAAAAATAAAGATCCCTTCCCACCCCGTTGAACCAAGAGACGCTGCGAAACTGATGGTATTAAACCGTGCAGACCAGTCCATAACGCATGAAACATTTGCCGATATCCACAAATATCTTGACAAGGGAGACTGCCTCGTTTACAACAATACAAAAGTTTTTCCTGCCCGTCTCAAAGGCAAGAAGGAGAAAACCGATGCATCCATTGAGGTATTTCTACTTCGGGAGCTGCAGCCTGACAACAAATTGTGGGATGTACTGGTGGAGCCCGCCCGCAAGATTCGTATCGGAAATAAACTTTATTTTGGCGATGACCTGGTTGCAGAGGTAGTAGACAATACCACATCACGTGGGCGTACCATCCGTTTTTTGTCCGAAGAGCCCAATGAAAAGCTGTATGCAACCCTTGATGAGATTGGAGAGATGCCGCTTCCTCCCTATATCAAGCGCAAGCCGGAGCAGGAAGACAAGGAGCGCTATCAAACCATCTTCGCCAAAGAGCGCGGAGCCGTTGCTGCCCCGACCGCCGGGATGCACTTTACACCCGAGCTGGTTGAAAAGCTTAGGGATAAGGGTGTGTTGATGGTTCCGGTAACAGTTCACATCGGATGGGGCACTTTCCGGCAGGTGGAGGTCGAGGATCTTACCAAGCACAGAATGGATTCCGAAAACTACTATATCTCCGAGGAGTCATCGCAGACTATCAACCAGGTACTCAACTCCAAAAAGCATAAAGTTGTCGCCTGTGGCATCTCATCTGTGAGAGCAATTGAAACCAGTACGACGGCAAGTGGACACGCAAAGCCGGCCATGGGATGGACCGACAAATTCATCTATCCGCCTTATGATTTCAAAGTCACCGAGGCGCTTATCACCAATTTCCATCGGCCCGAGTCGACTATGCTCATGCTGGCGGCCGCATTTGCCGATTTTCATTTCCTGATGCGCGCCTACAACGAGGCGGTAGATAGGAAATACCGTTTCTTCTCGTTCGGCGATGCAATGTTAATCATCTGACCGATGATTCCTTCAACCGGTGTCATCATACCTTCGGCAGGAAAGGGAAGCAGGATGGATTCGAAGCTGCCCAAGCAGATGCTTCAGGTCGGTTCGATGACGATCCTGGCCCATACCATCACCCGAATGCTTCAGGTAGAGAGCGTCAGGCAACTCGTGATACCGGTTTCGGATGATCTGGCCGGTGATGTCGCAGAAATTGCAGAGAAATGCCTTGAGTCAGCTGGAAAGACCGGCGAAGTGGATTTTAGGATGACATCCGGCGGGAGGGAGCGCATGCACTCGGTTGGCAACGGATTGCACGAGTTGGAACAAACCGATGTGGAACTGGTTATGGTGCATGATGCAGTTCGACCCTGTTTCCCGCTGGCATCTGTAAATCAAGCACTGCAAGTAGCCAATGAAGAAGGGGCGGCGATATTGGCCGTGCCGGCAAGGGATACGGTCAAGCTGGTCAATGAAATCGGGCAGATCACAGCCACTACCGATCGGAACCGGGTATGGCTTGCACAGACACCGCAGATTTTCCGTATCAATCTGTTGATGGATGCCTTTCAGAAAGCCGAACAAAGCGGATTTATTGCGACCGATGATGCGTCGCTGGCGGAATATGCAGGATATCCCGTCCACGTGGTGGAAGGGAGCCAGGAAAATATCAAGGTGACCTATCCGTCTGATCTCATCTTCATTGAAAACTGGCTTAAGAAAAACAGATGAACCGAAGGTCACGAAGTGCTATGTCCATGACCGTAGCCCGGCCACATATGAGCATGATTAAAAACGTCATGGACATTCTATCTGACAATATGAATCAATCATTTTATACAGATGAAAACGATAAGAACAGGATTTGGTTATGATTTGCACCGACTTGCCGAAGGACGAAAACTGGTGCTTGGCGGTGTGACCATACCGTTTGAAAAGGGTCTTGATGGCCATTCGGACGCCGATGTGCTTTTGCACGCCATTATCGATGCACTTCTGGGGGCGGCCGCTATGGGAGATATCGGCACCCATTTCCCGGATACCGATCCCGAATGGAAAGGAGCCGACAGCAGGTCTCTGATGAGGAAAGCGGTGCAGCTGATTCGTGACCAGGGATATCTGATTTGCAATGTCGACAGCACCGTAGTAGCCGAACGGCCGAAGCTCAGGCCCTTTATCGATCAAATGAGGGCTAACATTGCCGCAGATCTGGGTCTGAAAATTGATGAAATATCTGTGAAAGCGACGACATCGGAGCGGATTGGGATGATCGGAAGAGAGGAGGGCATGTGTGCGATGGCAGTCTGCCTGCTTCATGCTGATTCATCAAAAAGATATTAAAATTATTTTTAACTGTTTTATTGACATACATTGCAAATATCCCTACTTTAGGTGTCTTTCGATATGTGCGGATAATCTCAGTAAAGTGTAATATATGAGCTTTTTTGAGCATTTTGAATGTTCTCCCGTGCTGGCGGCGGGAGTTGTCAATAAATGCTTTTTTTTGACATAATGAAATGTTTTGCCAGTGTAGCTCAGTTGGTAGAGCAACGGTTTTGTAAACCGTCGGTCATCGGTTCGAATCCGGTCACTGGCTCGTGTAACCAGTTCTTTTACTTTTTGAAAGCCCCCGGGGAGGTACCGAAGCGGTCAAACGGGGCAGACTGTAAATCTGTTGGCTTAGCCTTCACAGGTTCGAATCCTGTCCTCCCCACCATCCTCTGCGGGTGTAACTCAACTGGTAGAGTGTCAGCCTTCCAAGCTGAATGTTGCGGGTTCGAGTCCCGTCGCCCGCTCCATGCATAAGCCGCTATAGCTCAGAGGTAGAGCACTTCCATGGTAAGGAAGGGGTCCTCGGTTCAAATCCGAGTAGCGGCTC
>SLLP01000183.1 GCA_007133995.1 Balneolales bacterium | reverse complement strand
TCCGGAGCACCTCTGAAAAGAAACAAAATGGGACTCGCAAGGCGGAGCTGCGCACTGGCAATGTACGCGCTTCCATCCGGGTCCTGAATGGTATCAACGCAAACGTTTTTTTTTGTATCTTGATAATCTGTAATGATCTGCTGGCCTGCTGCGTTGCAGGTACTTCTGCTTCGGCAGCAGAAAATTATCATCTTAAACACGGGCAACAAACCAACTGACATGAAAGCAATCAAACCGGACAGACGGATCAAACGTCAGGTCTGGTGATCCAAACGTTCATACAGTCCAAACAGAACAAAACAATGGCAGACAACAAGCGAAACTACAACGGCAACTCCGAATCCAACCATTCCGGCAACGGAGCATCCCAATATCAAGACCGGGAAGACCTTTTCAGCGGTCCGGCAGATGTCGGTGAACAGAAGGCCTCTCTGGTTTTCCAGAAGTCGCTGGCCGGCATCATGAGATTCAAGTGGATCGTGCTCCTGGTAACCGCCGCCGCAGCCTACGGTGCATGGCATTATGCTAATGAGCAGCCCGAAAAATTCCGTAGCTCGGGATCGCTTATCATCCATCAGGAGGTAGCCGGTGCCATTCAGGGCGGAGAAATGGGTGGCATCCTGTCACGCAACCTCGGTGTTGAGACATCGCGCAATATGGAGGATCAGCTGCTCATCCTCAACTCCCGCTCCTTCAATGAGCGTGTTGCCGAGAGGATCATTTCAATAGAGACAATGGACAACGGCGAGCCGTTCCCCATCCTGTTTGATGATACCGGCAATCAGCGCACACTGGATCAAGTGGTATCCATTCTGCGCCGAAATACGGTAAGCGAACGCTCGCGGGAGGGACAGAGGATCATAAGTGTGGCTCATGAGTCCCTCAGCCCCCAGGAAGCCATGCAGGTTCCAAACATCATAATGGAGGAATTTGTCACTTATACCTATGAATCAAGTCGTGAAACCACGCGGGAAACCATAGATTTTCTTGAGAACGTGATGATGGCGCAGGTCAGCGAGCAGCTGAACCAGGCCGAGCGCGAAGTCGAACAATTCATGCGCAGTGTGGATGGGGGGATAAATCTTGATGCCCACACCACCCGCATTGTAGGCCGCATAAACGCCCTGGAAGACCAGATTGCAGCCACCGAGCTGGAGATGGATGCCGCACAGAAACGGCGCGCCAATCTGGAAATTGAGCTTGAAGAGCTTAGACCCGGGCTCACCGACAATCTGAAAGAGGCGGTCGGCCCCAGGGTGCAAATGCTCCAGGAAAACATCGCCAACCTGACCATCGAACGGATCCTGACGCTAGAGCGAAACCCTGCACTTCGTGGCAATGAAGACTCAGAGCCTCGTCTGCGCGAGATCAACCGTGATATCGCAGCGTACCGCGAGGAAATTGACCAACTCGTAGGGCGCAGCCTCGAAGGAACCACCGGCTTTTTGATGGGTCAACAGGGCAACGTGAACCAGCGGGTGATCGAACTGCGCCGCAACATCGCCGATCAGATGATCGACATGGAACGGATGAAGGCACTCGTTTCCCGGGCCCGGTCCGAAATCGTCAAATATGAGGAGGACCTGAACCGTCTGCCGGAAGACCAGACCCGGCTCGTGCGTCTGGAGCGCCAGCGTCAGCTTCATGAACGCATGTACAACGATGTTGCCGCCAAACAAGTCGAGCTTCGCCTCTATGAACAATCCTCGACCGGTAACGGCAGGGTATTTGACTACGCCCGCCTGCCCGCTTCACCGTTCTATCCCGATATACCCTTCTTTGTGGTGATGGGATTCCTTGGCGGACTGGTGCTCTCAAGCGGAACGATACTCCTTTTTGTGCTCACCAACAAAAAGATTGACAGTATTGACGTGATGAAGGGTTACGAGCTACCGCTCATGTCTGTGATTCCGGAACACCGCACCATGATTCGTAAAGAATTCAAGGGCAAGGAGTTCTATGACACCGGCGAAGTGAGTATAGCCACTTCGCTCACTACGTTCTTCGATCCGGTATCCAGCCTGGCCGAAGCTTACCGCAAATTGTACAACAACATTCGCTTCAACAACCCCGATATAAATCACAAGATGCTGGTTATCACCAGTCCGGGCAAGGTCGAAGGGAAGTCTAGCTGCTCGGCCAACCTGGCTATCACCATGTGTGGCAGCGGCCGCAAGGTGGTGCTGGTGGACTGTGACTTCCGCCGGCCGATGCAGCACACACTCTTTGGCAAGGAGAAGCGTCCGGGCGTGATTGACCATCTGTTCTCGGGTCGCGATATCAACGATGTGATTACCTCAACGATAGTTGACGGCCTGGATCTGATTCCCGCAGGGGTGGAACCCTCCAGCCCGGGTCTGGCGGCCAACAGTGAGAAGATGCGCTCCATGCTCAGCACACTCGCCGACATCTATGACTATGTGATTATCGATACGCCACCGTTTGGCATCATCAATGACGCAGCGCCGCTGATCAAGCAGGCTGATGGCGTACTTGCACTGGCCCGCTTCAATGGCACCACGACGACCGAACTGGATCAGCTGCTGGAAGGACTTAAAAGCATCCGCTCCGAAGTCATCGGCACCGTGCTGATGGGATTCGATCCCAAAGCGGCTTCCGGCTACTACTCCGAAAACAAGATGTACAGCTATAAAAACAAGGTGTACCAGGCTTACCAGAAGAAGCCGGACAAAAAAACGTCCGTCACAGCCTGAAAAAAATCAACGACTGTATCTTTTGTATTCAATACGATCCATGGCGGCGGCACAGGTTTCCGGGTGCCGCATGACCATGTGCCGAACTTTCCACCCGAATTTTAAAATCAATAAACTGTAATTCCATGAAACTGCTATTCCTCAAAACTACCGCTTTTTTTATCTTTCTCGCAGCTCTGACTGCCAACAGCGGGTTCGCACAGATCCAGCAGGAAGTGCCCCAATTTCGTTCTGATATCGTTCGCCTGGCACCCACCGGTGTGCTGGCCGATACCATCAATGTATGGGGTGCGGTGACCCAGCGGGGCCGTTTCATGGTGCCACGCGGAACAACCGTCACACAGATGCTCTCCTACACCGGTGGTCCCGGTGTGGGCGGTGGCTCAACACGGGTTGGAGACGCTCGTAGTATTTATGGCTACTATGCCAGGCCACAGGTCGAAGTCTACCTGCACCGCTTTGATGAGGATGAGCAGCAGGAGAAACTGGAACGCTGGGTCTACCGGCTGCGTGAGCCGTTTCCCGCCGGCATGCGCGACTACCAGCTCCAAAACGGAGAATATGTAACGGTGCTCATCCGAACCCGTCCCACTACATTGCAATACGTACTGTTCGGCATTACCACGCTTGGTTCCCTGGCCGGAGGCTATTTCCTTGTGGAAAGGTTTTTCCTGTAGTTGGTGCACAGGCAAGCTATACAGGCAGTTATTCTATCCGGTTTGAAGTTCGATTTCCTTAATCGGCTCGTACACCTTTCTACACACCAATAATCCTGAAGTATTTTGATAGATAATCTGAAGAAAATCCTGTATCTCCTTCCCAAAGGTGACAAATATAGGCTCGCAGGTCTTTTTGCCATGATGATGGGAGCGGCTGTGATTGAAGTAGCCGGCATCGGCATGATCCCGGCGTTCGTCTCCATCGTCGCCGATCCCCAAATGGTGATGCAATACGGTCCGGCCGAACGCGTGCTCTCCTTCCTGGGCATTGAAACCACCCAGCAGCTTCTTATCTGGGGAGGTTCGACGCTGGTACTGGTGTTTGTCATCAAGAATTTGTACATCACTCTGTTTTTCTATGTGGAGGCGCGCTACGCCTACAGCCGTTACTACCGGCTGGCGCACCGCCTGATGAGCTCCTACATGCAGGCACCCTATACGTTCCACCTGCAACGCAACACGGCTGACCTGCTTCGCAACACCAGCTCAGAAGTACGCCTGCTCATCCAGCAAGTCATCAAACCTGTGCTTGTGATGTCTAAGGAAGCCGTTATGGCACTGGCTATCATCGCATTTCTGCTATTTATGGAGCCACTCATCACCCTCATCGTGTTCCTGCTGCTCGGGTCCGGCGTGGGTGGATTTCTGATGCTCACTCAACGCAGAGTGAAGGGCTATGGGCGTGAAGAGCAGGAGCACCGCCGTGGACTCATAAAGGCGCTGAACCAGGGTGTTGGCGGCATCAAGGATGCCCGCGTGCTCAACCGTGAAGCCGTATTCATCGAGAAATTTCGATATGCTGCCTACCGCAGCTCGCAACTGCTGACCAAGAAATTCTTCCTCTCCAAGATCCCCAAACCCATTGTTGAAACCATTGCCGTGGGTGGAATCATGCTCATCGCCGTCATGATGGTCTTGCAGGGCCGGCCGGTGACCACGATCATACCGGTGCTCACCCTGTTTGTGATGGCCACGGTGCGGCTGATGCCCGCTATCCAGCAGATCACCAAGGCAATGACCAAGCTGCGCTACAACCTCGTAGTGATCGATCCAATTTACGAGGATATCAAGGAGCTGGCCGACTACCGCAAACGTTTTCTGGCCGACCGCGACAAAAAGGAACGGTTGCAGATGAACAAGAACATTGAAATCCGCGACCTGTATTACAACTATCCGAAAACCAATGAGCAGGCGTTGCGGGGGGTCTCGCTGACCATAGAACGAGGCAGGTCCATCGCCTTCACGGGTCCGTCCGGCGCCGGTAAAACCACCATCGTGGACTTGCTGCTCGGACTCCTTGAACCGGCCAAAGGGGAAATCCTGGTGGATGGAAATAATATCCAGGACCATCTTTCGGCCTGGCAGCGCAACATAGGCTATATTCCTCAGTTCATCTATTTGTCTGATGAAACCCTGCGTTGCAATGTCGCCTTCGGCGTGCCCGAAAAGGATATTGATGATGAAAAGGTGTGGCATGCGTTGCACCTTGCCCAGCTCGGCGAATTTGTAGAACGAATGCCGGAGAAGCTGGATGCGATTATCGGTGAGCGTGGCGTGCGGCTTTCCGGTGGGCAGCGTCAGCGCATCGGTATCGCCCGGGCACTGTACCACGATCCCCAGGTTCTGGTGATGGACGAGGCCACATCCGCCCTCGACAACGTCACCGAGAAGCAGATCATCAACGCCATAGAGCAGCTCAAGGGAGACCGGACCATTATCACCATAGCCCACCGCCTCACCACCGTGATGAACTGCGATCGCATCTACTACATGGAGGATGGCAAGATCGTATCGGAGGGAACTTACAGTGAGTTGCTTGAACAAAACGACAGTTTCCGTGTGCTGGCCAACGCCACCTGAACCCGCTTCGAACGGTAACGGTATCGATCGGCAATGGTATCAGCACCGGCACCGGCCCCTCAGCAGGCAGGACATGCGCTTACGGATCTGCAACCTTCCAATTAACCGGAAGAAATACACCCAATGAATAACAGAAAGATTCTTTTGGTCTGCGATAATCGTGAAACACGCAACTGGGGAAGCCGGGGCACCAGCATTGCTCTTGGTCAGATTCTCGGTTTTCGTGGCAAGATCATCTCTATCCCGCGCGAACTGGCAATCAAGCGTCAGCCTGTTGGACCATTGCGCTCTTATCTCAGTAACGGTCGTCATGGACGCACCGTCTCACGGCTGATCCGTAAAACCCGCACCTTCAACGCACTTTACCGTCTCATCGGAGGCCGCGATGACTATGTGATGCCGGATCCGGCCCGCACACTCGAATTGTTCCGGCGCGAAGTGAGACGCGGCAACACGCGTCTCGCCGAACTGGAGCAACAATTCACGCAAGCAGACAGGGTGGTGATCAATGGCGGCGGTGCGGCCGTTCTCCACAGGCCAATGACCCGCGAACAAAAATTCCAGCTGTTTGCCGTAGAACTGGCGGCATCACTTGGCAAACCGGTCACCTTCGTGAATATCATTGCCGGCAGCGACTCTCATAGTTACTACCAATCGAACGTATTCAATACTTCGAACGGTCATACCCGCAAACCGGTAGCCGACGAAGAGATGAATATTGTTACCAGATCCCTGCGAAAATGTGATGTTTTCGTTATGTGCGATCCGTTTTCGCTGCAAGTGATGCAGGAACTGGGTTTTGATAACGCAAGATGGTACCCCGATGCGCTCTTCACCTGGCGGACCCGGTACGCCTCGCTGCTGGATTCCGACACGATGACCAAAAATCCCGAACTTCTCGAACCCTGGCCGGAAACAGACCAGGTGTACCGTGGCACCGGATCATGGTCCAATCCCTATATCTGCGTGAGCAGCGATGCGTGTCCGACCGGCCGGCAAGATGAAATGTGGATCGGGTTTTATGACAAACTCATCAACGAACTCATACGGCAGACCGGCATGCAGATTGTTGTAGTAGACCCCGAAGGCAATGAGTTCCTCCGGCCGCTTTGTGAGCGCCTTGCCATCCCGTTTGTTGCATCAACGATCAACCTTTTTGCCGGGACCGGACTGCTGGCCGGAGCCCGTGCCTATGTCGGTGGCCGCTATCATCCCGCCATCATGGCTTCCCTGGGTGGGGCACCCTGCACCATCCTGGACAGCGGCGAGCAGTTGACCGGTGGCTTGCAACATATACTGGATTATGATGAACCGGTAGTTTTCCCCATTGATCCGGTCGAATCCAATATATCTGCTATCGTCAATGACGTAATTCGGAAAATGGATGCAGGTGATGATCTGCGCAAACGCCTGATCAACCAGGCGCACACCAACTCATTCAGGGTGAAATACGGGTTGTGTTCAACGCTGAGCCATCAGGCATTTTAAGCAATGAGGTTTGATCCATGCTGAAAGACCTGACAAACATTAAATGACACAGGCAGAAAAAAGAAAAAGTACGGCCGGCCGGTCCATAGCCATCGTGGGCTCCAAACCCGATAGTGTGATGCCCGATTGCGACATTATCTATTTCGTCAATGGCAGCATCATCCTGTTTCAGGATCAGCTTGGCAACGGTAAAGAGATCTTCAACGTGATCAACGGCAACAGCATACGGAATTACGACAGAATTGAGCGATATCAAGCATCAGGGGCGCCGGTTGGAACCCTGATCAGTAATATGCACAAATTTAAATATTCCCGGTTTGTGCTCTACAATACCGAGGAAAACGACAGTGTCAATATTCTTCTGGACCTCGGTATTCAACCGAAAAACATCCGTGTGATCACCCGGGGCGAGCGAGATACCATCCTGAAAAAGATCACCGGTTACAACATGCCGCTGGGAACACTCAACGCATTGCGTGAATTGTCGCTTTATGAATTTGCGAGACTCACTTATGCGGGTATCCTGAAGCGCAATGTATACAAGAAAAAAGATTTTTCACCCTATTTACGTCCGTCAACCGGCATGTTCGCCGTGCTTTTTGCTATCGACGAGTATGGTTTCGACTACCGCTATGAAATTTCCGGCATCAGTTTCGAGCGTCGCGATACCTACAAGGTGAACAAAAAGGTGGTACAGACGGATATGGAAAACAAGATCAACCTTCAGTGGCACATCATCCCCGACAGGAAGGTGGTCAGAAAACTGTTGAAAAACAAGGAACTGGATCTGCTTATTCACAAATAGAGTTTTAAAAAAACACGGACGACAGCTTTTTGCAGACGAGATTTCCGGTCCGCAATGAGCTTCAAGGTGGTATGGTGACTTGAACACAGCATGGAAATCAAGAAATAACCAACAGAGCGAGACCCATGGCAGAAAATAAAAAAGAAAAACAGGTTTACGTAGGAATGAGCGCAGATCTGGTCCACCCGGGACACCTCAACATCATCAGAGAGGCCTCCAAACTGGGTGAATTGACCATCGGCCTGCTCACAGATGAAGCTATTGCCAGCTATAAGCGGATGCCCTATCTGGAGTACGAACAGCGTCGGCAGGTGGTGGAGCAGCTCAAGGGCGTTGCCAGGGTGGTTCCTCAGTTTCAGCTGGATTACCGACCGAATCTGAGAGAACTCAGGCCCGATTACGTGGTTCACGGAGATGACTGGCGTGAAGGCCCGCAGAAACGGACCCGACAGCAGGTCATCGATACCCTGAAAGAGTGGGGCGGTGAACTCATCGAGATTCCATATACCAAGGGGATCTCCTCAACCAAACTGAACAAGGCATTGCGCGAGGTAGGAATTACCCCGGATGTGCGCCGCAACCGGTTGAAGCGACTGATCAACACCAAAGAAGTGGTGCGCATCATTGAGGCGCACAGCGGTCTCTCCGGACTTATTGTCGAACACACCCACGTGAATGTGAATGGGGTGCAGCAGGAGTTCGACGGCATGTGGGCCAGTAGCCTCACCGATTCCACCATGAAAGGCAAGCCGGATATCGAGGCGGTGGATATCACTGCACGCATCGGTAACATCAACGACCTGCTCGAGGTTACCACCAAGCCGATCATCTTCGACGGCGACACCGGTGGCAAGATCGAGCACTTCGGCTTCACCATCCGCACTCTGGAGCGGCTGGGCGTCTCGGCCATCATCATTGAGGACAAAGTCGGACTCAAAAAGAACTCTCTGTTCGGCACCGACGTGCCCCAGCAGCAGGACACCATCGAGAATTTCAGCAACAAGATAAAGGCCGGCAAGGCATCACAGATCACCGATGATTTCATGGTAATCGCACGCATCGAAAGCCTCATCCTCAAACAGGGCATGAAAGACGCGGTGGATCGCGCCAAAGCCTACATTGACGCCGGCGCCGACGGCATAATGATCCACTCCAGGGAGAAGAAACCGGACGAGATTCTGGAATTCTGCGGACATTTCGCCAAATTTGACCGCGATGTGCCGCTGGTCGTGGTGCCGTCGAGTTACGACACCATCACCGATAAGGAACTGGCCGACGCCGGGGTGAACATCGTCATCTACGCCAACCAGCTGCTGCGCAGCGCCTATCCGGCCATGGTCGACACCGCCAAACGCATCCTCACACACCGGCGCGCCTACGAAGCGCGCGACAACATGATGTCTATCAAAGATATCATCCATCTGATACCCGATGTAGGATGATCATGAATAGTCAGACTATGACGGAAGCCGGAAGTGAACGTTACACTGACACACCTGTGTTGCCTTGTAAACTAACCAGGGAAAACTCCCGTATGCTCCAGGAATTTCTTATCAACAGAATAAAAACGAAAGTTGAGCGCCGATTTCTGAACCGAAGGTACAGGGGAATAGAGCTCTGCCAGATCATTGAAGACAAAATGTATTGGCAGGTGATGGAAGATCCGGATATCGAAAGACTGTTTCGATCCGACAGCCCCCGGGTGGATGAAGAACTGATCGACCGGGTTGTCACCGAAAAGATGGATCAGGTCAAAATGGGGCCGCTGGAGTACCCCTTCCGGGTAATCAAGGATATTTCACTATGGCTGCAAACCGTAATACGATCCAAAAAGAGAAAGCCGGTGGATGTGGTGATCCCTGTAAATCAAAAAAAATATTTATCCTACACCGAAAAGATCGTAGAACGCCTGGAGCAAGAGGGCAAGGTGGTCAGGTATTACGTGTTCAGCAAGGCCCGACGCGAAATCAACGGAGAGGTGGATCGAAACCGGCTCATGAAGGAGCATAGAACGTTTCCCGCATTCTGGAATCCGGTCTATTATCTTGCTGCCAGCGCCTGCCGGTCCATAGACAAGGTGCTCGGGACCTGGCTCGCATATCAGCCCAAAAAAGCACTGCTTGTAGAGGGAGATACCTCCATACTACATGTTGTCGGGTTCGTGAGCAAGGCAACCGGATGCAAAACAAACTGTCTGCAGTGGGGCTCTATCGGTACGTCGGTTCCAAAGACGGGCTGGCGCAACATGCCATTCGACCGTTTTCTGGCCTGGGGTGAATTCTTCAGGGAAAGCGTCGAAGAGTACAATCCCGATATCGAAGTGCGCACGGTCGGTCATCCTAACCTCAATGCGCGAAACGGCAACGATCAAAACGATACAGGCATCACGGTTGACTCCCCGCGCATCGTCCTGTTTGCCGTTCAGAAGATCATGAAACCGTTCATCAATGAGGATGATCTGGACCGGTTCATCCATAGCGCCGTTGAAACCGCCCGACAGATGCCTGAGTTCATTATCCGCATACGAAGCCACCCCAATCACCCCATACCCGATGAGATCAAAAAGAGACATGCGCATATCAGCAACATTGAGTGGCACGACTACTTCAGCGCAAGTCTGGATGAAAGCCTCAAGAATACCCTGGCCTGTGTGACGATATCATCTACACTATCACTCGAGGCCATGAACTACGGGGCAGTACCGGTGTTCCTGAAGGTCAATGACATCAAGCTTTACCTGCATGATATCGGACATCTTTTTAAAAATATCACCGGAAACCGGATCCGGCACGTCGCCGAACCGGATGAAATCGCAGATATCATCTCAACTATTGCAGAGAAGAACCTGAACAACTTTGAGGCCGGTTACCTGTTCAAAGAAACAGGAGATGCAGCGGTGAATAACATTGTTGCTGAACTGAAATAATGAAAATGACAAGGCCAGGGAAAGAACCGGAGCAGTGACCAAAAATATGAAGAACAGTACGATGCCTTATTTTTCCGTTGTGGTACCGGTATTTAACAAAGGACCACACATCGGCCGGGCGTTGCAATCCGCACTGGATCAGACCTGGTCCGACTTCGAGATTGTGGTCGTCGATGATGCCTCCACCGACAACAGCAAGGAGGCGATTCGGGCCTTCGATGATCCGCGCATTCGCTTTTTCGAACGAAGCGAGAGCGGACCGGGCGGGTATGCCGCACGTAACCTGGGCATTGAAAAGGCCAGGGCGGAGTGGATCGCATTTCTGGATGCCGATGACGAATGGAATACCGATCACCTTGAAAACTATACGAAGCTGATCCGCAAGTTCCCGAATGCGCAAGTGCTGGGATGCGGCCGGGAGATCGTACAACCGGGAGGTGTCGTACTTACCGGCGAGTACTTTGGGTTACACGCCGCTAACGGAAGCCACTATCTCACCCTTGACGAGTATCTTGAGGCATATGTGTCGGGTTTGCGGCCTTTATGGACCTCGGTGACATGCATCCGAAAGCAGGTGCTCCGGCAGAGCGGCGG
>SLLP01000199.1 GCA_007133995.1 Balneolales bacterium | reverse complement strand
CGTGAAACAAAAGGGCAAGCCGGTCAGCCAAAACATCCGCATAAGTACTATCCAGGCCGCCCGGTAGAAATCCTCGCGAGATCCAGTATTCAGGGTCTCGCGAGACGAATAGGTCCTCACTGTGTAAAAAATCGGGATAATCTGATTCATCAACGGACTGGAGTCCATCTGACACATGGAACAGGGCATCTTGGATGCCGTTTGAAAGCATGAGCCAGGGTGCTTTTACGAACCGGTTGTAGACGGCCGACTGGGTCGCGGCTTTTGGACCCAGTCGCACGCTTTCCGCCTTGCACTCGATGAGCATCAGGGGTTGAAATGCATCATCATAACACAGCAGATCGGTGCGTCCCTTTGAAAATCGGGAGGGAACCGGACTCTCGACAGCGATGCGTGATGACGGAATGTTGCTTTGTAAATTAAAGTATTCCAGGATCTGCAGGCGTACCCGCTCTTCCGGTCGAATCCGAAGGGGTTGCCGTTTCAGCGGATTCCAGAGCAAGCGTTCCCCGTGACGAAAAACGATTCGTGGGAAGTGTCGGGATGCTATGGAGCGGTTGATCTTCAAATTTGCCTGGCTGACTGGCAAGATAGAAAATGGAACCGTGGCATTCCAACATGCCGGCCGGAGATCACTCTTTGGAGATGTTCTCGACCAGCTCGCCGGTCACCAGGAAGATGATGCGCTCGCAGATATTGGTGACTCGGTCGGCAATGCGCTCCAGATTGTGTGCCACCCACATGAGGTAGGTGCACCGGGTGATGGTGCGTGGATCCTCGATCATGATAGAGATCAGCTCGCGAACCACCTGGTGGTAGAGCTCGTCAATATTATCATCCAGATCGGAAATTTCACGCGCGCTGACTACATCCCGGTCGGCATAGGCCTTGAGTGACCGGTTGATCATATCCGTAGAGATTTCAGCCATTCTTGGTATGTCGATCAGGGGTTTGACAGGTTTCTGCCCGTTGAGTTTGATGACAATCTTGGCAATGCCCCCGGCATGGTCTCCCATGCGTTCCAGGTCGGTGATGATATTGAGAACCGCGATGAGCTCGCGGAGCTGGGTGGCGACAGGCTGCTGGGTGGCAATGAGTTGAATGCACTGCTCTTCGATTTCGAATCGCTTGTTATTGATGTGGATGTCATTCGCCTTGATTTTTTTCGCCTCTTGGACATCCTTCTTTTTCAGCGATGTTATCGACCGGTTGATGGCCACATTCACCATTTCGGCCATGCTAAAAAGTTCGTTTTCAAGTTGTATGAGGTTTTCCTGAAATGCGGTTCGCATCATGGTGCATTCCTTCCTTGGTGTTGAGGTGACAGAAATTGGTGTTGGAGTGGCAGAAATTGGTGTTGAGGTGACAGAAATTGGTGTTGAAGTGACAGAACTTGGTGTTGAAGTGACAGAACTTGGTGTTGATGTGACAGACAGGCGTCGGTTGGCTTCTGTACTGTTGTTAATTTACAATATGTGACAAAGTAGTCCAGTGTCAAAAAAATGGTTTTTGCGGATTAACCAAAACGGCCGGTGATGTACTCTTCGGTCCGTGTTTCTTTTGGATTGGTGAATATGTTACTGGTCGGGCCCGATTCCACAAGATTGCCGACATAAAAAAAGCCGGTATGGTCGGACACCCTTGCTGCCTGCTGCATGTTATGGGTCACGATGACAATGGTAACCTGATTCTTGAGATCATGGATAAGCTCCTCAATACGGTTGGTAGATTGCGGATCGAGGGAACTGGTAGGCTCGTCCATCAGCATTACTTCCGGGTCCACGGCCAGGGCGCGTGCGATGGAAAGCCGCTGCTGTTGTCCGCCGGACAGACTCGATCCGGGGCTCTTTAGTCGATCCTTGACCTCGTCAAAAAGGGCTGCCTGATGTAAAGCGTGTTCGCACACTTCATCCAGCAGGCTCTTGTTGCGGATCCCGACCAGCTTAAGGCCAGCCACGACATTGTCATAGATCGACATGGTCGGGAACGGAGTCGGCTTTTGGAAAACCATGCCTATGCGCCGGCGAATGACTACGGGATTCATGTCGCTGTCGTAGATGTTTTTACCATCCAGCATGACACTGCCGGTGACCGTTGCTCCGCGCGTGAGATCGTGCATGCGGTTGAGCGCTCTCAGGTAGGTTGTTTTGCCGCATCCGGACGGGCCGATGAGTGCCAGCACCTGTTTGTCGTAAATAGGCAGGGTGACATCCTTTACACCCACTACGGAGCCGTATTTTACGGTCAGGTTATTTGTCTGAAGCCGGATTTTCCGGTCGGATACCGTTGCATCCGTTTTTTTTCCGAGGCTGACTCCGCCGCCTTTATTTTTGATATCAGCGGGGTTTCCTTCAGGGACGACCGTTTTTTTTACTGTGATCATGCTGATCAGATTCATCATGATGTATATTCCTGTTGACTGCGTTTAAGACTGAATTTTTTTACTGCGTTCAGTTGATGATTTTCTGTTGAAGTGTTGATTGTGTCTGCATTGTATGTGCCGGGATCAGAATGGGCCGCGATTTGAATGGGTCGGGATCAGGATCTCTGACGGGTCAGATATCGGGCAGATGCAAAACAGATCATTACGAAGGTCAGCAGTACGATGGCTGCCGCCCATCCCATACCGTGCCAGTGTTCATAAGGGCTGATGGCCAGGCTGTAGAGCCGTTGTGGCAGGGTGTCGACCGGACCAAAGATCATGCCTGACCAGCGGTTGGGCAGGTAGTTGTTTCCGAAGGAGGTGAACAGAAGCGGTGCGGCCTCACCTGCAGCGCGGGCGAACGCGATCAGTATCCCGGTCACGAGTCCGAAACGGGCAGCGGG
>SLLP01000154.1 GCA_007133995.1 Balneolales bacterium | reverse complement strand
TCCGTACCAGGTGAGATCCTGTCCGATCAGCACCAGCTCACGGACCCCCTTGGCCTTGAGCTTGTGCGCCTCGGTGATGAGCTCGTCGGCGGGGCGCGAGACATGCCCACCCCGCATGATCGGGATCGCGCAGAAGGAACAGCTCTGGTCGCATCCCTCCGAAATTTTCAGATAGGCATAATGCGAGGGATTGGTGAGCATGCGCTCGCCGATGAGCTCCTTGCGGTAGCGTCCGCCAAGCTCTTTAAGCACCTCGGGCAGCGAAGTGTGACTGCTTCCGAAGTACTTGTCCACCTCGGGAATGTCGGTCCGCAGGTCGTCAAGGTAGCGGTCCGACAGGCACCCCATCACCAGCAGACGCTCCAGTTTGCCCTCCTTTTTCAGTGAAACGCCCTCCAGGATGTGCTCAATCGATTCCTGCTTGGCATCCTCGATGAATCCGCAGGTGTTGATCACCAGCACATTGGCCTGTTCGATGTCGGTGACGATCTCGAATTCATTGGCCCGGGCCTGGGCGATGAAGACTTCGGAGTCGACCTGGTTTTTGGAGCAGCCGAGGGTGTCGACGTAGATTCGGGGAAGACGTGTTTGCATGGTAATTAATGAGAGCTATGGCAGCTGGTCTTGTATGTAAACAGGATCTATTGAAATTTGGAGTCTGTTGTGAAGTTTGGAGTCTGTTGGATTTTTGGGTTGAATATGGACAATGGTCGGTAAATATTCGTTAACGGCAGTTCTTTGTTTGTGGTGCCTGATTGTTTTGATGGATGGTTGCGAATTAGAACTTCATGAGCGCTTCAGGATTCATGGGGACGTCTTTCGAATTCGCCACTCGGAAGGATAGTAGTTATTCATTCGGCTGCCGATGTTCTTGGCCCAGCCGAGCGGCAGGCCATCGTATACCGCAAGATGCCAACCCGGATTGGCGTCAGGCGGCACGGGTAGTTTTTCGCGGCGCAAAAAGCGGATCGCTTCTTCGAGAGTGAAGTCGATTTGCGGAAATGATTCGGGTTTCAGATGGATATCCAACGCCGCCGCAGGAGCGGGCAGTACGTCATTGCGCACAACCCTGCCTGCCTCGGTACCGGCATACCTGACGGTAAGTTCGCCTGAAAGATGCATTAGAGTATCCTGATGTGATGCACGGATTCGAAAAAGCCGCTCGCGAATCTGGTACCATGCAAAGATATTGCCGGTGAACCATCCTTCCGTTTTTTGGACCGCAAATGATTCTGCCTGTTGAACAGGAGATGGCCTGCTTCCACCTGTCCGGGGACGGAACCCGATATTGGCACCTTTGTGTCCCTTGCCTGGTTTTGAATGGCGCTGACGCTTCGCATCTCCATGATTGCTGCTTTGATGTCGATCCTGAGCCTGGGTATGATCCCGGGCCTGGGCGCGCCGGCTCTTGCGAATCACACTCAAAAAAAAGCCCTCACCGGGTGTCAGATGCGGGTAAAAGCCATATCCCGTCACGGTATCTCCTGATATTTCATGAATGCCCCACCCCTGATGCGTCTCGTCATCCGCCAGATCGATCCGGACACATTCGCCCCCCGTCTCACCAAGAAGCCAGGCCACATTCCGCTCATTTTCCTCGGGGTTGAAGGTACATGTGGTGTAGACCATATAGCCGCCCGGGGTGAGTGCCGGCCAGAGGTCGGTGAGAATAGAACGTTGCCGTAGAGAGCAGTGATTCGCATTCTCAGCTGTCCATTCCAGCCGCGCAGCCGGATGTTTTCGGAACAGGCCCTCACCCGAACAGGGGGCATCGGCCAGTATCAGATCAAAGAAGCCGGGCAGCGATGAAAAATGCGATGCGTCATTCTGGGTCACCGCAATATTCCCCGTGCCCCATTTGATACTGTTTTCCATAAGTGGCGGTACCCGGGATCGGATGACCTCATTGGCTATGATCAAAGCCTCGGGAAACAACGATGCGAGCAGCGTGCTTTTGCCCCCCGGTGCTGCACAGGCATCCAGAATGACGCCGGGTGCGGTCTCAAAACCGGTGTTGTTGTCAATTTCGCTGTGAAGGAAGAGCCGGCTAAGCACATGCTCCAAAAACATGGAACTGGCCTCCTGAACGTAGTAGCCGCCGGCGTGAAACAGGGGGTCCAGGGTGAATGACGGACGTTCTTTGAGAAATCTGCCGTTTACGGACCATGGGACCGGGTCGTCCGGCAGATCCCTTTTCGGCTGGATGCGTTCCCATTTGTGCGGATTAAGCCGGATGGATGTCCGCGGCGGACGGTCAAGGGCGGCGATAAAATCCGTGTGACTGTCCGGGAACTGCTCCCTTATCCTCCGGATGAAATCCTCTGGCAGCTCAGAGGGCTGGCGTTGCCGGGTTTTACTCATTAGGTAAATACTTCGCTATGGATCGTATCATTGGTCTGTAGTGTGCAGGTTTCGGTACCCAAAGTCGGACATGTGCCGGGTCATGCGTCATGGTCCGGGTTTGTCCTGCGACGGATGTCATCATCATCGGGCAGGCCCCATCCGGTGTTTCCCTCGCGACCGCGATCGTAGTAGCGGATGGTCGGATAAGCGAAGGAGATGTCGTCGTACCGGGCGAACTCGGTGAGCAAATCCTCCCAGATCTGCTGTTCGGTGCCCCGGCGGGTTCTCGGGTTGGTCAGGTAACGGATGGTCAGCACGATGCCGAAGTCCTTGACGTCGGTGTACACCGTGGGGGTGAGAATACGGTAGGTGATCAGGTAGGATCGTGCGGCGCGGCGCAATTGGTCCTTGGCCTGGTCGGATATATTGGCCGAATGCCGGTCGGCTATCTGTTGCAGGATTTTCTTCGCCTTTTTCCAGTTGCTTTCCAGACTGATGCGCACCGGGAGTTCGTTCCAGATGAACTGAAAATCAGCGGTATAGTTGGCGATGTTCTCCGTGAAGATCTTGTGGTTCGGGATGTGGATCACCCGGCCGGTGCTCTGGTCGGCGTCCACCCAGTTGCCGATTTCCATGACACTGAACTTGAAGATGCGAAGGTCGATGACATCACCGCTCACTCCCGCAATATCAATTCGGTCGCCCAGCTCGAACGGCTTGCGCCATATCAGGAAAAGCCATCCGGCAAGATCGGCCACCGAATCCTTCAGGGCAATGACCAGGGCGGCGGAAAGGATACCGAAAAATGTGGCCACGGATTGGAAACCCTCGAACCAGGTGCGCCCGAGGATCAGGATGGCGATAAAGAAAAGTATCCGCGTGAGGTATTTACGCCACTTGTAATGGAGCTCGGGATCGGTGCTTCTCCGGTAGACCAGGCGCAGGATGAGGGTCCGTATCAGCCAGAACAGAAATATGACCGCAACAGTAAAAAGAAGGTTCTGGGTGAACCCGTGGCCCAGGTCGGTCAGCTCGGCTATGGCCCGGCTGATCCTGTTGACGATATGTACATCCTCCTGCATGATAATCTGTAAGGTGGTGGTCCGTTATATTTTTACGTTACCGGAATGTTTGAAATGATATGATAATTCGGTAATTTACAAATCTTATCAAGTCAAAAGTAGCAACAAAATTATGCTTTATACACTGACTATCATTCTTATTACGATCATCGCCGTGCTGATGGTCATCGTCGTGCTGCTCCAGAGCGGCCAGGGACAAGGTCTGTCCGGAGGCATCGCCGGTGGCGGCGGCGGTATTGGCGGCGGCGGCAATATGATGGGCGCACGGAGAACAGCTGACTTTCTCTCCAAGGCGACCACAGTTCTGGCTACGCTCTTCCTTACCCTTTGCGTGCTCGCGAACTTTTTCATCGATCAGGAAGCCGTGACGCAAAGCGCTATTCAGGATCGCGCCGTTCCGCCGGTACAGACGGAGCAGGACTTTGGAGCACCCGCCGAAACTTCACCGGCACTGCCTCCGCAAGATCAGGCTCCTGAACCTCCTGAGGAAAACTGACCCGGGTTTCGAATTCAAGTTAAAGTAACCCATCAGGGTGGTATTCAGGACGGCATGGGCGAAGGTCAGCCGTAAATGATCACCTGAGTCTGGGATTGATCAGCTCGGGACCGTTGTTGCGTACGTCATTCACATCGGTGCTCACCTTGTAAGTGGACATGTTTTCGGTTGGATAGGGTGTGAGCAGCGACTGCAGCATCTCCGGACGTGGCTGTACCGGATTGAGCCAGACATTGTAATCATCCGTGCGGAGGATCACCGGCATGCGCTCATGAAGAGGTTGCATCAGCGAGTTGGCCTCGGTAGTGAGTATGGCAAAGGTGTTGAGCTCACTGCCATCCGTATCCACATGCGTCTCGTAGATCCCGGCCATGCCGAACAGTTCCTGGTCCAGCGGCCGAATATAGAACGGAATCTTTCTGCCGCCTCCGAAATCCTTCCATTCATAAAATCCGTTGGCCGGAACAATGCATCGCTTTCGCTGAAATGCTTTTCGAAAGGAGGGTTTTTCATTTACCGTCTCGCTTCTGGCGTTGATGAGCGGCTTCCAGTCCGACAGATCCTTCACAAAAGACGGAACAAGCCCCCATTTCAACTTGCCCGGCATACGCTCATTGGTTCCTCTTACTAGAACCACGGGCCTCTGGGTACCCGGAGCCGCGTTATAGTCTGGCCGGATCAGCTCCTCATCGTTAATTTCAACTTCAAACTGATCTTCAATTGCTTTTTTATCTGAATAAAGCGTATATCTTCCGCACATGATACTTGACAGGTCGATGGTTTATGTATTTGAGCTAACGTGTTGAATACCGGTAATGGCATTCTGAATGCATCATTGGCCGGCAAGATACATTATTTTTAACTGATTGGTTATCACATGAAGCTTTTCGATACCATTTTTTTGTCCAACGACAGCAGACTGCGCGCCGGCTGGAGGCTCCTAATGCAGCTGGTATTTTCCATTCTCTTCTACATACCACTGTCCCTGGTGGCGTCACGGCTGGGGGGAATGAACCTGCAGATGATCGCGGGAGGAATAGCAATTACACTTGCAGTGTGGGTGGCAGGACGTGTGGTGGACAAGCGGCCGCTAAGCGATTTTGGACTTCAGATGGATGCGCAATGGGGGCGGGATTGCCTCACAGGTTTTCTGATGGCCACAGTGGTCATGTCACTCATCGTGCTCTTCCAGTTGGCAGCCGGTTGGATCGAATTCACCGGCTTCGGATGGGATCGGGCATCGCAACGAAATTTCGTTGTGCTGCTTGCCGGATATATTCTCGCCATGGCCGTTGTTGGTTTTTATGAGGAGTTGTGGTCGCGCGGATATCAGCTCAGTAACCTCACAGAGGGATTTTATAATGGTAAAAACAGAAATCTGGCGGGACTTATCGCCATCGCCATCTCATCCCTGATTTTTGGAGTGTTGCATATTGGAAACCCTAATACCACTTTGCTCGGTATTTTTGTGATAATACTGGCTGGCGTAATGCTTGCTCTGCCGTTTGTGGTCACGGGCCAGCTTGGATACTCGGTCGGACTCCATTTTGCATGGAATGTGATCCAGGGTGCGGTCTATGGCCTTCCTGTGAGTGGTATCCGTTTTCGGCAGTCGATTCTGCAGTTCGAGGCGGTCGGTCCGGAACTGTGGACCGGCGGTCGTTTTGGTCCGGAGGGCGGATTACTCGGTGTCATAGGGGTGCTGGCACTCATCGTCATGACAATTATACACCTCCGGATGCACAATCACCAGATTACTATATCCGAGGAGCTGGTCAAACCGCCATCTTCCGGGGGCTATTAACATTGACCTGTTTTTTGCGTATATTGATGTGATACTGTAAAATGCTTATTTCTATTGATAAGCTGTTATTTTAAACCTGCATTTATTTTGTCATTTGATAAATTCAACCTCCAGAGCGAGGTATTAGACGGGTTAAGGGATATGGGCTTTGAAAAGCCCACCCCAGTCCAGGAAGCATGTATTCCACTCATATTGGAAGGCCGGGACATACTGGCCTCTGCACAAACGGGAACCGGCAAAACAGCCGCATTCGCTATCCCTGTACTTCAGAACCTTCTGGAAAAGAAAAAGAAAAAACAGGAGGGCATTCGCGCGCTCGTGATCACACCGACCCGTGAGCTTGCAGGTCAGGTGGATGAAGCTTTTTTTGCCATTGGATATCACACCGGACTCACGACCGCCAAGGTCTATGGCGGCGATGACTGGTCCCGTCAAGAAAAAGCGCTCAATCGCGGCACCAACATCATCGTGGCTACGCCGGGCCGCCTGCTCGACCACATAAGAATTCACGATGTCGACTTCAGCAATCTGGATTATCTGATTCTTGATGAGGCGGACCGGATGCTCGACATGGGGTTCATTCCCGACATAACCACCATTGTCAGCAAATTGCCGAAAGAGCGGCAAACACTGCTTTTCTCAGCTACACTCCCGCCAAAAATTGTGCAGCTCGCCCAAAAAATGATGAACAACCCCGAGCGCGTCAATATGGCGCCGCCGAATATGGCTGCCGAAGGGGTGACCCAGGGCATGTACTATGTCGAAGAGCGGGACAAGCTTCCACTGGTACTCAATCTGTTTGAAAAGGAGCAGTGGTCATCGGCCATCATTTTCATGTCAACAAAGCGGGCAGTGGATAAACTGAGCCGCGAACTGAAGAAAAAAGGCGCGAATGTGACCAGCATTCACGGCGACCGCTCCCAGGCCGAGCGTGAAAAAGCGCTCGAAAACTTCCGGAAGGGAGAATACCGTATCATCGTCGCCACCGATGTGATGTCAAGAGGCATTGATGTCGAGGGGATTTCGCATATCATCAATTTCAGTGTCCCTCACGATGTGGAGGATTATGTACACCGGATTGGACGCACGGCGCGTGCCGATGCAAAAGGGGATGCCATAACCCTCGTATCCGGTCAGGACCGGCGCTACATGGAGAATATCATTCGTGCCATGGAGTCGAAAATAACAAAGTTGGAAGTGCCCGATCTGGGTGGTGATGATCGGTCAGACAAAGCGCGAAAGTCGCAGCGTGACAGCTCCAGGCGCAGAAAGCAGCAGCCTGACAAAGATAAAAAACAGGAACAGCAGAAGGAGCAGAAGCAGCAGAAGCGGAAGGAGCCCGCCGGCGACAAAATGCAGGATCCGACCGCAGAACAGAAGAAGGATCAGAAAAAGCAGGAAGCCGGCGACGCACAGGCCGGTCAGGATGACTCGGATGATTCCAGACCCAAAAGACGACGGGGCAGGAGACGTCCGGGCGGAGGACAGCGAAGGGGTAAGAGGCAATCAGAAAAGGATAAGCAGGATAAAAACGTTCAGCCATCCGGAAAAGCAGCCTCCACCAGGTCAGATGCCGGAAAAGGGGAGGCCGATGCCGCCACGCCGGCAAAACAGGACAAAACCGCAACTCAGGCAGATGACCGGAAAGAGCGGCCCAAAGGCGGTCGCGGAGGCAGAAAGCCGCAACAGCGCCGCAAAGAAAAAGGGGCCGGTAAAGAAGCAGCAGAGCGCAAAGGTGGAGCCGGGCAGCGAAAAGGTCCGCGTCGCGACAAAGGCCGGGGTCCAGGAAAGGACACATCCGACCGTCGAACCCGGGCTTCCAAAAAGGATACAGAACGCAAGGAGCTATTTGAAAACATAACCTCACCCGACATGGATAAAGTGAATAAGGCCGTCGGAAAAAAGCGAGGAATATGGTCCAAAGTGAAGAGTATTTTTGGAAGCGACTGAGATCAGGGCCGAATAATAATGAATATCTACGCTGTTATCATATTGCTGGCTTTGGTGGCCAACTATCTCTTGAACCTGATATCCGACTTCCTTAACCTCAAGTCGCTGAACAAGCCCCTGCCCGATGAATTCAGCGATGTTTATGACTCGGACAAGTACAAAAAGGCCCAGGAGTATACCAGGGCAAGAACCCGCTTTGGACTCTTAACCTCCACAATCAGTCTGATCGTCCTGCTTGTGTTCTGGTTTGCCGGAGGGTTTAACTGGGTGGATCAGTTCGTTCGTGATTTTGGATACGGGACGATAGTGAGCGGACTGCTTTTCGTCGGAATACTGGTCCTGGCCCAGACCGTCATCTCCCTGCCCTTTTCCATCTACTCCACCTTCGTCATTGAGGAACGGTTCGGCTTCAACAAAACGACACCGGGAACCTTTGTAAGCGATAGACTTAAGGGCCTTATGCTCACTATAATTCTGGGCGGTCCTCTGCTCGCTCTGGTAATCGGTATTTTTGAGTACTTCGGAGCGGTGGCTTGGCTCTACGTATGGGGCGTGGTTATCCTTTTTACTCTTTTTGTACAGTTTATTGCTCCTACCTGGATCATGCCGCTTTTCAACAAGTTCACACCGCTGGAGGATGGTGAACTGAAGGATGCCATCCTTGATTATGCAAAGAAAGTCTCGTTTCCGCTGCAGGGTATCTATAAAATCGACGGGTCGCGCCGATCCAGCAAGTCCAATGCCTTTTTCACCGGTTTTGGTAAAAACAAACGAATTGCATTATTCGATACGCTGATTGAAAATCATACCACTCCGGAACTGGTGTCGGTTCTGGCGCATGAAGTCGGTCACTACAAAAAGCGTCATATCCCCAAAAACATGATCATCAGTTTTTTGCATACCGGTGTGATGCTCTGGCTGCTCTCGCTTTTCATTCAGATGCCCGGACTCCACGGGGCGTTCTTTATGGAGGAAATTTCTGTTTATGCCGGATTGTTGTTCTTCGGCCTCCTTTATACCCCCATTGAAATGATTCTCTCTGTGGTGATGCAGGTCTTCTCACGCAAGCATGAATTCGAGGCAGACCGGTACGCTGCTGATACCACCGGCAACCCGGAAAGTATGGTTGCCGTACTGAAAAAACTGTCAGCCGACAATCTGTCCAACCTGACTCCCCATCCGTTTCACGTTTTTCTCAACTATTCACATCCACCGGTATTACAGCGTATTCGCTCCATTCGCTCCGACCGGTAAATCGTTCCATCTGTTAACCGAAGGCTGGGATACCCTTGAAAATTTCATCGGAATATCAATAGTTCTGTTTTTAATTGCTATGGTTACCACTTTAGCACTCAAAGGGTGTGACCGCGATGCCCCCTTCTCAGCAGCAGATGAATCACATGCGCAGGATGATCACCGAATACCATGCCGGATCGGTGATCATTTACAACTGGGGGGTAATCAGGGCATTCTTCCGTTTGAACGGGAGGAGGAGCTGACCACCCTTGTTGCCGGTGTGGCGTATACGAAAGAAATTGCAGATTTGGTCCGTGAAGCAAGTGGCGGAGAGGTGATTACCTGGGATTACGGGCATGGCCTAAGCTACCAGCAGTCATCCGAATAATAAATTGACAATAATTACGGATGCAATGATCCCCGCCAGGTCGGCAATCAGACCGGTTTGCACGGAATATTTGACGCGCCTCACACCAATCGCACCAAAATAGACGGCGATTACGTAAAAAGTGGTCTCCGTGGATCCGAACATGGTGCCTGCCATTTTTACGACCAGCGAATCCTCACCGTAAGTGGCGATCATTTCGGCCAGAACTCCAACCGAGCCGCTTCCGGTGAGTGGGCGGAAGATGGCCATCGGTACCAGTTCTACGGGAAAGCCGACAAATCCGAGTATCGGCGAGAGGGCCATCATGAAAAACTCCATGGCTCCACTTTCCCGGAACATGCCGATTGCAAAAAGAATGGCTACCAGATAGGGTATAATACGGACGGCAATAGTAAATCCCTCCTTGGCACCGTCCACAAAGACCTCATAGACCGCGACTTTCTTCAATAGTCCATAAAGCGGTATCAAAACGATGATGAGTGGTAGTATGAATGCAGCAATGGTTCTCATGGCTCAGGCCTCAATTTTTTGGTCATCGGGAATATTTTCGATATGCTCGTCTTCGGGATGAAAGCGCTCATAGACCTTGGCAGCGGTGATACCCACAACGAGCGATATGAAGGTGACGATCAGGATGCTGATCATGAGTTCGTTGACGCCGGTCCCGATGAGGGCGACCAGGGTCGCGGGTGGCAGCAGCTGGATGCTGGCCGTATTGACGGTCAGCAGCATGCACTGTGCATTGGTCGCCGTGTCCTTGCTCGGGTTGAGTTTTTGGAGTTCCTCCATCGCCTTGATACCCAGCGGTGTGGCGGCATTGCCGAGTCCGAGCATGTTGGCAGCCATATTGAGGCTTATAACGCCATGAGCAGGATGGCCTTTCGGTACGTTAGGAAAAAGGAATCGCATGAACGGCTGGACCCCTTTCACCAGAAGATACATGAGTCCGCTCTCTTCAGCGATTTTCATGAGCCCAAGCCACAGGGCCATGATGCCAATGAGACCGATCGCCAGTGTGACGGCGAATTCAGCCATGTTAAAGGCCGCTGTTGCTATCGCATTAAGCTTTACGTAATAGACCTCTGGCAGGACAATGAGAGCGGTGCCGCTGGATGCGTCAAAAGAAACCACTTCAGCAAGCAGTTCGTCTTCGTTTGAGGAATCTTTGTCCTGAGCGATATTGAGCCAGAGCTCCGGCATTTCGCTGTCGACACTGATGATCATTTCGGGATTGTCGGCATATGGACGCCATGCCGCATCAAATGTTCCCTCGTGTCCCTGTATCCTGAAACGCACATTCTGGCGCTTCTCGGGATCCCCGTTTCCGGGAAAGATGATTTCGATTTTGTGCTCTTTGCCGTTCTGGTACGGATCCTGAATCAGATCCATAACATCCTGGCTCACCGCAAAGATCAGACTGATGATAATCAGTCCGGCCCAGATATAATTTAACATAGATTGGCAGGATTATGTAAAAAGGTTGAATCAAAAAAAGAGCAAGGTTGAAAAAAAAGCAAATGTTTTTCGCTATTTTATGCGGCATAATAAGAGCGATAAGCATCGCACTTGCATCGATTCAGCGGAAGGTCTGTTGAGAAGGGAGTCACGATGGTCGTGTCACTAAAGAAATCCGGAAACCACTTTTAGGGTGAATGATGCTGATCATCCGTCTGTTACAAGAAAACGCTCCACAAGCCACTTAATATGAGCAGTAAAAAATCGCAAAGCAAAGAAAAGGGAAGCAATAATTTGCATCCTGAAACGCGTGCACTCCACGATGGCTGGCATCCCGACAAGCCTGGTGCTCCAATT
>SLLP01000249.1 GCA_007133995.1 Balneolales bacterium | reverse complement strand
TTGCAGAGTACGCACGGATTGGGGGTACGTCCCTGCATGTATTCATCTACAAAACGCTCGATCACCCAATCCCCGAATTCGTCCCGGATGTCGACAATGAAATGGTTGAATCCGAACCGGGCAGCCACCTGGCGGGCGTCATTCATGGACTCGAGGGTGCAGCAACCGGTCTCCTTGTTCGACTTGCCACCACTCTGTGCGTAATCCCAGGTTTTCATGGTGATGCCGATCACCTCGTATCCCTGCTCGCTAAGCATAACGGCAGCTACCGAGGAATCAACTCCGCCACTCATAGCCACCAGTACGCGTCCTTTGGAACTCATACAAATATTCGTAATACAAATTTCAAATTGTCTTTACCGTGTGGAAAAAAACAAGATATATCAGGTTTGGAATGCCTGTAATGTGTGAAGCAACCTCAAAAAACTGTATTTGTGAAAGATACCGTTTTTCCACTTCACACTAAACGTCAGAATGATCGTTTTAGTTTTTCAGCAGCACATCCCGTACAGCATCCAGTTCGGCGGGCACAAGGACAGACTTCCTTTCACGGGATGCGATCTCGGCAAGCCGTTTCGGTGTCTTTACAATTCCGGGCAGAAGCTCATTCATCGTTTCGGGAAACTTGGCAGGATGAGCGGTTGCCAGAACCAGGCCCTGTTCGCCTTCTGACAAATGCTCCCTGCACCCCAGATAACCGACCGCAGTATGCGGGTCCATGACATAACGATGATTGTCCCAGACCTGAACTATAGCCTGACGGGTCTGATCATCATCATACCATGCTCCCGTTATGTCCCGGGCCATAGCATCGTGATCCTGGTTATATAAATCCAGCATACGGTCGAAGTTGCTTGGATTCCCAACATCCATCGCATTGGATATGGTTCGAAGCGATTGTTTCGGTTGAAACTTCCCGGCATCCAGATAGTCCGGCACCACATGATTGATATTGGTTGAAGCAATGAAACGGCTGATTGGAAACCCCATTTTAAATGCCAGGAGTCCGGCAGTGAGGTTACCAAAATTGCCTGACGGAACAGAACAGACAATCTTTTCAACTTCACTAGATTGTGAAAAATGACCTAGTGATTTGGCGTACAGCTCAATTGCCGAATGGACATAGTACACCATTTGGGGCAGCAAGCGAGCTATATTGATCGAGTTTGCCGTGGTAAGTTGCTTTTGCGAGCGAATTCGCGGATCGGAAAAGCAGGCCTTGACCAGTCTCTGGCAGTCATCAAACGTTCCTTCGACTTCCAGTGCCGTAATATTGTCACCCAGCGTGGTGAACTGTTTTTCCTGCAGCGGGCTGACCTGACCTGACGGGTAAAGAATATGAACCTCAACACCGGGAGCACCATGAAAACCCTGTGCAACAGCGGCTCCGGTATCCCCGGAAGTTGCTGTGATAATGGTGATTTCCTCTTTTTCCTGACGGGCGAAAACCGACAACATTGCAGCCATGGTTCGGGCTCCAAAATCCTTGAATGCGAGCGTAGGACCGTGGAAAAGCTCTAAAATATGTATTTTATCGTCCAATCTTACAAGCGGCGCATCAAATGTGAATGCACGCTCGACAATCTCTTTTCGCTCACTTTCCGAAAAAACTTCCAGGAGCAGCACATCAAAAAGCTTCTGTGCCTTGACGTCCAAGGGATCTCCGGTCATCCCCTGCCAGAATGACTCCGGCATACGGGGCAGCATGGCGGGCATGTAGAGGCCACCGTCGGGGGCAAGTCCGCTCTTCACTGCTGACCGGAAGTCGGTCTTCTCTTTTATGTTGCCGGTGCTGTACAGTTGCATGTTATTCGGCTTAATTAAAACTCCGGAGCGATCGGATCCTCGTCGGGTGTCAGAATTCTGGGGCCGATACTGTTTACTTCAGAGACATAGATGTCACTGCCAAGCTGCAACTCCGAAAAAGCCTGTTTCATTGCCAGTCCCACCTCGCGCGCTTTATCCATGGATGTACTCAGGGCGAAAACGGACGGGCCCGATCCTGAAATACTGCAGCCAAGGGCACCGGACGCGATGGCCGCTCCCTTGATTTTATCGAATCCCGGTATGAGAAGTGAACGGACCGGCTCAAATATGATGTCGTTGAGCGACCGGCTGATCAAATCAAAATCAGCCTTTCCCAGTCCGGCAATCAGTCCGGCAAGGTTGCTCCACTGGATGACCGCATCACTCAGTTTGATGTGCTTTCGGAGTATCCTGCGGGAATCCTCGGTCCGTACTTCGATATGCGGATGAAGAACGGTGCAGCAGAGGTTGTCGGGATAGTCAATCGAAACCACATCAAGAGGATCGTAGCTGCGGATCAACACAAATCCACCCAGCAGGCCGGGAGCAACATTATCGGCATGGGGCGAACCGCATGCACGGGCTTCGGCTTTCATTGCAAATGGAAGCATATCCAGTTTCAGCAGGGGTCCGCCCAGCAATTGATTTGTGGCATAAAGCGCGGCAACGGAGCTGGCGGCACTGGAACCCAGTCCGCTTCCAAGCGGCATTTTCTTGTGAAGCATAATCTCCACTCCGCGTTTTTCATTCAGATACTCAAGAAATGCCATGACAGCAACGCCGGCCGTGTTGTTTTCTGCTTCTCTCGGGAGTCGTCCCTCATCACCGGTAACCCCCGCAATCCGTACCCCCGGACTGTCGGTTAGTTTTGCTTCAACGATATCGCCGGGCTGGTAGATGGCAAAACCAAGTGAATCAAAACCGCAAGCCACATTGGCGACGGTTGCAGGGGCAAAAACACGTATACTGTTCATATTCGTTTTCAGCGGTTAATGGATTGCTTTCACGATATCTGCAAGCACCCC
>SLLP01000008.1 GCA_007133995.1 Balneolales bacterium | reverse complement strand
GACGACATCTCATCTCCGTTTCATCGTTGGGCTTCAAGACAAAGCAGATCAATATCCGGGTTCCTGAGGATGCCTCCACTTCTCTGCAGATTGCACTGGAGCCAAAATATGTGATGATGGATAATATCTTCGTCTTCGGTGAATATTTTTTCCCCGTCATAGATACCTCTATTACGAGGGAATCCATTTCATTGGCGCCGGCCATATCTCGTGTGAGCTCTGTTGAAATTGAAAGACAAGGGGCTGTCACGGTCACCGATGCTGTTAAATATATTCCCGGAGGTTTAACCGAAACAAGAGGCAGAAAAACCAAGCAGTTCTTTTCGGTAAGAGGGCAACGATATCCCTATCCGGATTACTCCATAGATGGCGTGTGGCAAAGGGAATTTGAAGAAACCCACTATTTCTTTTCAGCTCTCGATATTGAATCCGTTGAAATTATTCGTTCAAGCAATGCACTGGTGAAGGGTTTGACCGGTTTGAGTGGCCTGATTGATATCAGGACCAGAAAGCCGGAGCGCGAAACGATCTCCCTGTCGGCCCGCTACGGGCAACAAAACCAGTATACCACCAATCTGCGCTACGGAAATAAGATCAATAATCTCTCTTTCAACGTATCTGCCTCGCTGTTTGGCACAGACGGTCCACCCGACCGGCGGGGCAAAGAACGCATCTCCAATTTTCACGGAACACTGGACTGGGCCATCAACCCGAGGGTACATCTTTCGGCCGGCTCCACGTATATCTACGGTGAACGTCAGTTTTTGCAGATTATTGAACCGGGAGCATCAAACCTGCTGAACTGGCAAGAGTCATTTGATCCGATTCATACTTTTTTGACGTTTGCCAAATTGCAGTATAAATGGAATGACCGTTCTTTGACCGAACTTCAAACGAATGTGGCATATCGTGATGCAAAATTTGTACGGTATGATATTGCCAATGAAACCACATCATCCCATCACGAAGAAGACTACGAGTATGGATTGAATCTGCTGCACAGCTACTCGCCGACTTCCGCTACCACCTTGCGATTTGGCGGCCTGTACAATCACTGGGTCGCACCGGAAGGAAAACGTTACTATGCCGGCCGAAGGACCAATGTGCACATCTGGTCGGGTGTTGTTGCCGGTGAATACAAAACCGGAAACTATATTTTTGATGCCGGTTTCAGACTTATAGACGGCTATATCGTTGAATTTGGCGGTTTTGGTATAGAAGGCAGTGCCGCCGGCTTGAGAAATGTCGAACCCATAAGGAATGAGTCCGCGCCCCTTGAATGGCAGTCCACGCTGGGTACTACCTGGCTGGTCTCCGGACCGGTTTCACTTCATTATAACTTTGCTGGTGGTTCCATTGCACCCCGAAGAGGAAGCATCACCAGGGATGGATCGACGCCGGATAACGAAATTCGATTGCAACATGATCTCGGCTTTATTTTCAGGGCAATGCATCAAACGGAACTCTCGACAAGTGTGTTTTACACGCAAAGGTATAACGCTCTGGGCTTAAGTGGCGAAACCGTTACAACCGACGACGGTGTCCTGATGGAGCTTTATGAGAACTTGGAAAAACGCAGTTATGGTGTCGAATTATCGGCAAAAATGAGTATTCCGGTTATACACAGTTTTCTGTCGGCCAATGCTACTTTTATGGAAGGACAGGAAAAAGTGGACGGCAGCATGGTGAAAGATGATGACTTGCCAAATGTCATTCTGAATCTTGGTTTCCTATTTAATTATGCTGGTTTTGATGCCAACCTGTTTGCCAATCATACCGGCGCTTACACGAATAACCGGTTCATCAATCCGGCCTGGATTGCAGAGTACGGAGATTATCCTCTTGGAGATTTTTATTCTGTTGATCTGACAGCCGGTTACACTTTTGGAAATAATTTTTCAGCCAGGATTTTCGTGGAGATTCAAAACCTTCTGAATGAAAAATTTGAAACCGTCGCTGCATATCCCGACCCCGGAAGATTACTCAGAACCGGTTTCAGATTGGATCTCTGATTTTACATTTTCCCCCTGCAATCGCACGCACTGTCTGAAATCAGATAGAGAACGTATTATCAACTACCCTAATCAACTACCCGATTCCGGCTATGCCTTTCCCTTGAGCATCAGGTTCCAGTACATCCATGGCAAACCGAACTTTTTAAGGACGTACATGTCATAGCGCTCTTCGCTCTGGTCAAAAGGGAAGGTGGGATCGGGCTCGTTTTTGTAATCGAATTCCGCAAGTACCATTTTGCCGAATCCGGTGACAAGCGGACAGGAGCTGTATCCGTTGTAGGATCTGTTCAGCGCCTCGGGTTCTTCATCCAGCTCTACCGCCTTGCGCAATTTCAGGATGTTGTCCGTCACCACCGGGGCCTGCTTGCGGATCGCAGAGCCGGTCTTGGCCGTAGGCACGCCGGCCACATCCCCCAGAGAGAAAATGTTCGGGTAGCGATTATGCTGCAGGGAATGATGATCGACATCGAGCCAACCCTTAAGATCGCCATCCTGGATGGATATTGGGCTGTTCCTGATGAAATCGGGAGCGCTCATCGGAGGCACCACGTGAATCATGCGGAACGGCACCTCCTTTTGGGTTACCTTGCCGTCTTTACCTGTTACATCAAAGACCGCAATCCCTTCTTCTCCCCTGACTTCCACCAGATTATGGGCGAAATGAACCTGAATGTCCTTCTCCTTGATCACCCGGCGCAGCGTTTTGGCGAAGGCCTCCACACCAAAGACCACCGATCCGGGAGAAAAGAAATGGAGCTCCAGATTCTTTCTGACGCCCCGCCTCCGCAGGGCTTCATCAGCCAGGTACATGATTTTCT
>SLLP01000111.1 GCA_007133995.1 Balneolales bacterium | reverse complement strand
GCCGCGTTCAATCTGCTCGAGCTCCTGGATGTGATCGAGCGCACCGGACTCCGGATAACCGCCTACGGCCGGGGTGGGATGCAGTCGGGCAACGATATCCACCGCATTCATCTCCGATGAGAGGGAAGCGGCTACGGGAGTGCACAGATGCTGTACATTGGCGTATTTCTTGATGACCGGTCGCGGGGCATGCTCGAGTGAGTCGGTGATCCGGTGCAGCTTCTCCCGGATCGAATCCATTACGTAAGCGTGCTCTTCCTGATCCTTGGCGCTGTTCAAAAGCTTTTTTTCGTTGATAGCATCCTGGGTTGCCGTGATACCACGCGAAATGCTCCCGGCCAGCGCTTCCGTTTTTACGTACTGCGATTGCAGCGAAAGTAGCTTTTCGGGGGTGCTGCCCAGAAAAGTTGCCTCTCCATTGAGTTGATAGATAAAAGAGTAGCAGGAGGGATATTCCTTTCGGAGATAATGGATTAACTTGGTGCTGGAAACCTTGTTTTCCGTACGGAGTCGCAGATCTCTGGCGATGACGATTTTACGATACCGATGGTTTCTGATGTCGTTCCGGGCCAGCTCCACGTTGTTGATCCACCGGTTGCGATCAAGGTCAGACTCGAGACTCGTGATGCTCCGGCCCGTTCCCGCTTCGTCCTGGAGGATATGGCTTCGTTCCAAATTCGAGCTCAAGCGCTCCAGGAAGCGGTGCATCCATGCTGAGAACCAGCCGCGGATCTCATCCGGATCATCATCTGGCTGCCAGGTGCGCGTGATATTGATCATTGAGAACTGGCCGTCCCGAACAATGAGCCATTCGGGCAGGAAAAACGAGGCGTTGCCGAGCGGACTCCATGCGCCTGTCAGAGGCTGGTCAAAAAAGGAGAATCCACCTACCAGGTGCGTGCCCGCCATACTGTGATTGATTTCACTGAAATAACGCACTTTTGACATTAATTCATTGGCTCTGGCAGACACATTTTCAAAACGGTTGCTGCCGGTGTTTCTGATGAGAGCCACGCGGCTGCCTGCAGCTATAGCCATCTCGTGATCAGGACGCTCCCAGAAAAAGCGAGTACCGTCCGACGCACCGTTCAACTCCAGAACCGCAAGCGGATCAATATTTTCAAACGGTACGCAAAGAGTCAGGTAACCGGGTTCATTCCGGAATCGGTTGTTCTCATAGTAGCGGATGAAACGGTCGGATTCCACCAGCGCATCCATGAATGAAGCCGGGGCGGTGGATATTTTTTCTATATTATCCGACATATTGTAATTCCGGTTTACAGATAAGATATAATAATTGTCAAAATCGGCGCACATCACATAGCATCGTCCACTTCGCCAACTTCGTAGGGATTCTGAATGTTGTATTTCTTGGGGTCAAATTTTGCGAGCTTGAAAAAGTGATTCCATGCTTCCTCACTGCAGCCGTTTTCATCCACCCAGCTGATGTGGCTTTGCTTGATAAGTCCGACAATACGCTTGACATATTCCAGCCGCCTCTGCTCATCCTCTATGCGAGGAACGGCTTCGATCATAAGGTCCAGATTCAGTCCGCAATCATAATCAGCGGGTTTTCGTTTAGGGAGAAACATATGCAAGTTCTTAATTGTTAATAATAACGTCACAATATAGTATCTTTCGCTGTCAGAAACATGAGCAGAGCAACAGGTTAATCGACTGTAGTAAAGGAGCCATCCGGTTGTTCCTTGACCTGCACTGAAAATTTACGTGCAGACTGGATAGCAAATGCGCCTCTTTGTCTGGCTCATTGTCGTTCGAAAAAACAAAACCAGAAAACGCTGTAAACATGTGGCATAGTTCCATAATAGATACCGTGGGGAACACCCCCCTGGTAAAACTCAACACATTTCATAAAGGTCAGCCGGGAACCGTGCTGGCCAAGGTCGAATATTTCAATCCCGGACATAGTGTAAAGGATCGGATTGCCCTCAAGATGATCGACGATGCGGAGCAAAGCGGTAAACTGAAACCCGGTGGAACGATCATTGAAGGCACTTCCGGCAATACCGGTATGGGGCTGGCTTTGGTAGCGGCTGTGAAGGGGTACAAGTGTGTCTTTACTACCACCGACAAACAGAGCATGGAAAAAGTAAACCTGCTGCGTGCGCTTGGCTGCGAAGTTCAGATTTGCCCTACCAATGTAGAACCGGAAGATCCCAGAAGTTACTACTCTGTGGCCAGGCGTCTGAGCCAGGAGATTCCCAATTCATTTTATCCCGACCAATATAACAACCTGAGCAACAAAGAGGCTCATTATGAGACAACCGGACCCGAACTCTGGGAGCAGACCGACGGCAGGATCACCCATTTCGTTGCCGGCATAGGAACCGGTGGCACCATAACCGGTGCGGCCATGTACCTCAAAGAGAAAAATCCGGAAATAAAGATTATCGGAATAGACTCGGTTGGATCGATCTTCAAATCCTACTATGAAACGGGTGAGTTTGACAAGCGCCACATCGCACCCTATCTCACCGAGGGTATTGGCGAGGATATTATTCCCGAAAATGTGGACTTCAGCCTGATTGACGAAATCATCCAGTGTCCGGATCGGGAAGCGTTCCTCACAACCCGCAAATTGGCCCGCCAAGAGGGGCTCTTTGTCGGGGGGTCGTGCGGATCCGCAGTCTGGGGGGCGTTGCAGTACATCAAAAAAAATCCTCTGAAACCTGACGATGTCATGGTGGTTTTGCTGCCGGATAGCGGAACGCGCTATGTTTCGAAGTTCTACAACGATGAGTGGATGCGCACCAACGGGTTTCTGGAGGATGAACACCGACCCGACATGCATGAAGTGATCGGAAACCGGAAGGATG
>SLLP01000274.1 GCA_007133995.1 Balneolales bacterium | reverse complement strand
TCGCCGAACCTGTCATGCAGCTCGAACCAGCCGTCGACCGCGCCCGGCACCGAAACCGAAAGCAGGCTTGACGGCGGGATGTTATCGGCCTCCATCTGCTCCAGTTCGGCCAGCAGTTGATCGTAGGAAAGCCCCATCGGCGAACGTCCGCTCGCATTCAGCGCGTACACCCGCCCCGACTCCTCATGCCAGACCAGCGCAAACAGGTCCCCGCCGATGCCGTTGCCGGTCGGCTCCATCAGTCCCATCGCCGCATTGGTCGCAATAGCCGCGTCAATGGCGTTTCCACCCTGCCGAAGGATATCGAGCCCGACCTGCGCGGCCAGCGGCTGGCTGGTGGCTACCATCCCGTTGGCGGCGATCACCTCGGAACGAGTGACATATCGTTCGTTCTGACGGTCAATCTGTGCCATAAGTTCTCCATGCATTATCGTGATCATCAGGAAAAAAAGCAGAAACGCCTCAAGATACCATTTCATAGTGCCTCCGTTACAGATATATTTGCCGGGTGAATTCCATCCATCCAATTTCAGTTGAATTGCATCTATCAAGATAGGAAATGGCAGCAACAGGTGAAGTCCACAAACGAAATTTCATGTATTTTGGTTAACCGGTAAGTTCTGCAGTGAGCATACCGCATCCACACATACCGCATCCACACAAATCGCATCCAACTATACCACAAACGACCTGCCCCATGAAACCAGAGAAAAACACTTCTTCCTTCCGTACACCGGCTTTTATACTTATGATTTTTGCTATTTTTCTTTTGTCAATGACCATGTTCGACAACCATGCCGATCCGGACCGGCTCACCGTCGGCGATCCGGCCCCGGAATTCGAGGCCATGACCGATGAGGGGGAAATGTGGCGCAGTTCCGACCACGAAGGTGGCCTGCTGGTCGTCTTCTTCTTCCCGGCCGCCATGACAGGAGGATGTACCGCCCAGGCCTGCAGCTTCCGCGACAATCGCTCAGAGCTTGTGGATATGGGGGCTGAGGTCGTGGGTATCAGCGGTGACCAAATCCGCAATCTCCAGATCTTCCGCGGAACAAACAACCTCAATTTCCCGCTGCTTTCCGATGCTGACGGAAGCATTGCACGCTCTTTCGGAGTACCGGTGCGCGACGGCGGCACCATAACCAGAGAAGTCGACGGCGAACAGGTGGAGCTTACCAGAACCGTGACCACAGCCCGCTGGACCTTCATTATCGATGAAGAAGGCAAGATTGCATACGTGGACACCGAAGTGGATGCCGCCGTTGACAGTGAAGCCGTGATTGCCGCCATCCGGGAAATGCAGGTTCAGTGACAGAATTTCCATCCCGCTGATAGCAGTACCCGGTTGGAGGGCAGCATAACAAGATCCACGCACAGTAATACCAGCGCAACTAGGTCCCCTGTCTCCATAACCAGCTTCGCAACAGCATCAGACGAAACATCAACTGGTAATTAAGTTGTTTTTTCTTCAATTTCCGGTATGAAAATAATCTGTCTGATTTTTGCACGGAGGTGTATGATGGCTCAAAAATGGTTTTGTCTTTTTCGCCCCAGGTTTCCATATTCATCGATCTTTTTTCTTTGTACAGCGATGGTTGCGGCATGGAGCTGCTCCACAAGCAGCACCGCAACCGACCTCACGTTTTCACCATCGCCGGCATCCGGAGACACCACCTCTCCGCAAGAAATCCCAGACGCTCCTCGCGTTTTTCAAATCACCAAGAACATTCCTCTCATCATTCCTCATGATGCCGGCATCATGATATGGGACATCACCCGGATACCCGACCGGGAAAAAACCCGTATCGAATTCCCTCATCTGGTCCGGTTTAAAGGATACTGGTACAGTTCCTTCCGGGAAGGAGAGATCCACGGTAACCATATCAGCGGAAGAGGCCGGGTCATTCGTTCGACTGACGGTGTCCACTGGGAAACCGCCGCCCTGTTTGAATCCGCAAACGGAGATGTGCGCGACCCCCGCCTTTCTGTGACCTCTGACAGAAAACTCATGCTCAACTCCTCAATAAAATTTATCGAAGAGGCCGCACCTTACCGTACCATCGATGGGCAAATTGTGCAACGCCAGTCGGTCACATGGCTCTCTGACGATGGGGAAACATGGAGTGATCCCTATGCCTGTCCCACCGGAATCAATACCTGGCGCTGGGATGTTGCCTGGCACGGGGATTACGGCTACAGCATTGGCTACAGCGGCAAGGACGCCAATGGCACCTTATATCGCACAAAAGATGGGAAATCCTGGACCGCCTTGAAAAAGGATCTGTTTCCCGGCGGACACGGCAACGAAGCCGCCCTTACCTTCGGGCACGACGGCACCGCTTATGTACTGTTGCGCGCCGGTCTGGACGCACGGGTTGCCCTGGGGTTCAGCCACCCGCCTTACAACCAGGATTGGCAATGGCAGGAACTGAACGCTTACTGGGATGGACCGGTCAATCGCCAGCCAGTCAGGGATATTCCGGGTTTCGAAAGAGATTTGGGCGGACCGGAGATCACCACCCTTGCTGATGGCCGGCTGCTGGGTGCCGGAAGGGTCAGGGGTGCGATAAGAATAGCTGTTTTTTTGATTGATCCTGAGAATGCGGTACTGACCAGAGTGGCCGGTGTTGAAAACGGCAGCAGCTATCCCGGTATCATCGAGCATAATGGGGACATCTGGCTAAGCTACATTGGACATGTGAGTGGAGAAGGGCCCATTTATTTATCGAGAATTCGGTTGCCGGATCGTGACCGGATGGATTAAACAAAAGCGGAGGAATATTCCATCCCTGATAATATTCCATCCCAGCTATTACTTCTTTCCCAGCTATTACTTCTTTCC
>SLLP01000108.1 GCA_007133995.1 Balneolales bacterium | reverse complement strand
TGCGCCAGATGGGCACAATTACCACCTGTGTCGGCGCCAGCCTGGGCGGAAGCACCAGCCCGTTGTCATCCGAATGGGTCATGATCAGTCCGCCGATGAGCCGGGTGGATACCCCCCAGCTCGTAGCCCATACAAATTTCTCCTTGCCATCTTTGTCCTGGAAACGCACATCAAACGCTTTGGCAAAATTCTGTCCCAGAAAATGGGAGGTGCCGGCCTGCAGCGCCTTGCCGTCCTGCATCATCGCTTCAATGCAGTAGGTGTCCAGCGCCCCTGCGAAACGCTCCGATTCGGTTTTTAATCCGGTCGCAACAGGCATGGCCATATAATCTTCTGCAAAAGAGCGGTACACTTCCAGCATTCGGAGCGCTTCCTCGCGCGCCTCATGCTCTGTGGCATGGGCGGTGTGCCCTTCCTGCCAAAGAAACTCCATGGTGCGCAGAAATAAACGGGTACGCATCTCCCACCGGACAACATTGGCCCACTGGTTGATGAGGATAGGAAGGTCGCGGTAAGACTGGATCCAGTCTCGGTACGAATCCCAGATAATAGTTTCGGATGTGGGTCGCACGATCAGCTCTTCTTCCAGTTTGGATGTCGGATCTACCGAGACTCCGTCATCCGTATGTACAAGACGACTGTGAGTAACTACTGCACATTCCTTGGCAAACCCTTCAACATGTTGAGCTTCCTTCGACAAAAATGATTTCGGAATAAAAAGCGGGAAATAGGCATTCTGATGTCCGGTCTCCTTGAACATGGTATCGAGCTGGCGCTGCATATTCTCCCAGAGAGCAAAACCGTTGGGCTTGATGACCATACAGCCTCTTACCGGTGAGTGGGAGGCCAGCTGTGCTTCACGCACAACATCCAGGTACCATTGAGAATAATCGTTTTCTCTTTTCGTTATTTTTTTTGCCATAATTTTTTGTTGCTGAAATGTTATTGTGCTTTAGCGGTCAGTTCTTAGCAATGAAAACGGATCATGCTATTTTCGTACAGTATTGAAAGACTCACGCCAGCAATGCGTTGTTGAAAATACAGGTTTCCACTCCCAGTTTCATCTGTTTAAATTTTCCGATTCATGTCGTCAGATAGAATGTCCATGACGTTTTAATCATATTCCTGTGTGACCGGGGAGATGCTCGGTCATGGATATTTCATCATGCAAATTTACGAATGGTTGGTTTAGGATCTGAGTATTTCGAAAAAGGTTAATTTTTCCTATCTTCACTAACTTAAAGAAAATAAGATTCTGCAAGTTATGAGGCGTGGTAGCTCAGTTGGTTAGAGCGTCGGATTCATAACCCGGAGGTCGGCGGTTCAATCCCGCCCCACGCTACATTCATTCACTCTCCATACGATAGCATAAGCATATCGTTTTGCCCGGTTGTACGGAATAAAAAAAAGCACCTCATCCTTTCATAGACGAGGTGCTTGTTTATCATCTACAGACGGCTATTACCCCATTTGCACTTCCAATTTATTGTGGTTCCGTGTGCTCCGCAATAAAGGAAAAAACGTATTATGAATACGTAGTTATACGTAGGCTTACGTGCCTTTTTTCGTTCGTTTGGACCGTTCTGACGAAGCCTCAATAAGCCCGTTCTCAAGGGCATAGCGTACGAGACCTGCGGCATTTTTTAAGTCAAGTTTGTTCATCAGGTTGGTTCGGTGCGTGTCGACAGTTCGCGGGCTGATAAACAAAATTTGGGATATCTCTGAACTCGTATGGCCTTCTGCAATCAACTGAATGATTTCCCGCTCTCGTTTAGTCACTTTGACTTTTTCTGATTCCGGCTCCTTTTTTGATTTATGCACGTTGCGCATATAGCACTCGCTCATCAGCCGTGAAACAGAGCTGCTGAAAGCCTTCTCTCCATTGTGGACTGAACGGATGCCATCAAGCAGCTCACTGCGGTCGCTGTTTTTAAGCATGTAGCCGTTGGCCCCGGCATCAATCACTTCATTGAGATACTCCTCGCCGATATGCATGGTAAGAATAAGGATGCGAGCGTCAGGATCAATTTCAAGAATGGACCGGGTTGTCTCTATTCCGTTGCGCTCCGGCATGGTGATGTCGAGAATGCAGACATCCGGGCGCATCTCCTTGAACAGTTCAATTGCTTCCATTCCGCTGGAGGCCTCGCAGATCACCTCAATGTCATCTGAGGCATGTATCACACTGGTGATTCCGTAGCGGATGAGTTCATGGTCGTCTGCTACCAGTACTTTTATCCGCTGATCAGATGTGTCTTTTTTTCTGCTCATAAGAGTTGCATGAATCTCATGCTGATGACAATGGGGTTACCGGAAGATAAAAGAAATTCAGTCAAATATTCTCTATCCGTTTTCTTGAGGTGTCACTCTATAAATTGCCGCAAGAGACTTCAGCGATTAATCTACATTATTTGTACTTTATAAACCTTTTGCGCTTCGCACGATGATTGCCGCAAAAACAGGTTGATACCTTCCTTTTTCAATAATTTCAATTTTACAGTTTTAGCAATAATCCGAAATGACATTAATCAGAACGCATACATGTGGTGAACTGACCCGGGAGCAGACCGGGAAAACGGTAACTCTGAACGGATGGGTTAATACCCGGCGTGATCTCGGCGGGGTCATATTCATTGATCTGCGTGATCGCTACGGCATCACCCAGGTCGTTTTTTCTCCCCAGGATGACGAGAAAGCACACAAAACGGCAGATCAGCTCAGATCGGAATACGTAATCGGGGTGCAGGGTCAGATCAGAGAGCGTGATCCGGTGAATGTTAATCCCAATGTCAAAACCGGCGAAATTGAACTGAGGGTAAAAAAACTGGTTATCTACTCCCGGTCGGAAACACCACCCTTTGAAATTCAGGATGATCTCAAAACAAATGAAGATCTGCGCCTGAAGTACCGCTACCTGGACCTTCGACGCCCGCTCATGCAGCAGAACCTCATGCTTCGTTCGGCCCTTTACCGCCACACGCGAAGTTATTTCCACAAACAGCAGTTTGCAGAGATTGAGACTCCTTTTCTCATGCGAAGTACCCCCGAAGGCGCCCGCGATTACCTGGTGCCCAGCCGCGTCAATCCCGGAAAGTTTTATGCACTGCCCCAGAGTCCGCAAACGTATAAACAGATTCTCATGGTTTCGGGAATGGACCGCTATTTTCAAATTGTAAAATGCTTTCGGGATGAAGACCTGCGCGCTGACCGCCAGCCTGAATTCACCCAGATCGATGTGGAGATGTCATTTGTTGGTGAAGAGCAGGTGTACACCCTTATGGAGGGCCTGCTTCAGACCATTTTGAGGGAGGTAGTTGGTGCCGAAGTGAATACGCCATTTCCGCGTATGACCTATCGGGAAGCTGTCACCAGCTACGGAAGCGACAAACCGGATACACGGTTTGATATGAAATTTGTCGACTTCTCTGATATTGTGAAGGATTCGGAGTTTCGCGTCTTCTCCAAAACCGTCGCCGACGGTGGCGTTGTGGCAGGCTTCGTGGTGCCCGGAATGGGCTCGCTTGGCAGAGGCGTCATGGATCGCCTCACAAAACGCACCCGCGATGAAATCGGTGCAGGTGGACTCATCTATATCAAAAACAACAAAGAGGAGCTCTATTCCAGCGTCAGCAAGTTTGTGTCGGAAGACATGACCCGTTCCATGGTGGACGCGAGCATGGCGAAAAAAGGGGATCTGATTTTGCTCCTGGCCGGTCCAAAAGATGCCGTTTATCATCAATTGGGTGATCTGCGTCTACTGATGGCCAAAGAGTACGATCTGATCGATACTTCAAAATACAACCTTCTCTGGGTTACAGATTTTCCTCTGCTTGAATACGATAGCGAGGATGGCCGCTATTATGCCATGCATCACCCGTTTACCTCACCGCGTGAGGAGGATCTGGAGTTGCTCAAAACCGATCCCGGAAAAGTTCGGGCCCGGGCCTATGATCTGGTCATGAACGGAAGCGAAATCGGTGGCGGTTCCATCCGGATCCATGACACCGAACTCCAGTCACTGATGTTCGAGGCGCTGGGTATCGGAAAAGAGGAGGCGCAGCAGAAATTCGGCTTTCTCCTCGATGCCTTTAGATATGGTGCACCTCCTCATGGCGGAATCGCGCTTGGACTCGACCGGGTCGCGATGCTGCTTACCGGTGCAAAAAGTCTGCGTGACGTCATTGCATTCCCGAAAAACCAGCGGGCTGTCAGCCTGATGGACAACTGTCCGGACGTCGTTGATCAGGCACAGCTCGAGGAGCTGCACATCCGCCTGGCTCCTCTTCCCGGATCAAAATAATTGTATGGTTGCAACCTTGTCACTACTCTTTTAGAATGTCGTTGTAGTTCATGCCACTTTTATAGACGTGATTGATACCGTTGAAAGCAGCGACTCGGTATGCTTCGGAGTAGGTAGGGTAGTTGTGCACGGTGTCAAGAAAATATCGCGTACTGCCTTTAAAACTGATGACGGCCTGCCCAATGTGGATCAGGTCACATGCTTCATCACCAACAATGTGAACGCCTAAAAGCAGAAGTGATTCGGTCTCAAAGACTATTTTTAGCATACCCCTCGGATTTTTTGCAATATTTGCCTTGGTGAGATTCCGGTAGTAGGCGCGACCTACCGTGACATCGTCGAATTGCTGTCGAGCCTCCTCTTCAGTAAGGCCGATGCTGGCAATTTCAGGAATGCTGTAAATACCATAGGGAATACCGCTGTCACTATCCAGTTGCGAAACACCAAACATATGGCAGGATGCCGTTCGCCCTTGTGAGAAGGATACCGATGCAAGCCCCGGATAGCCGATCACATCACCGGCGGCATACACTGATGGAACTTCGGTACGGTAATCATTGTCTACCTGAATAAATCCATTTTTATCGGTCTTCAGTCCCAAATTATCCAGGCCAATTTGTGAAGAATTTGGTTTGCGATCACCAAAACTGAGTACGAGTTCAGTCTCAATGACATGCAGTTCACCGGTATCCTTGTCCTTGAATTTCACTTCGGTACAATTGCGAAGCGGATTTGGCCCCACCTGCAGAACCCTGGTGCGGTTGAAAATATTGATCCGTGACTCGGCAAGAATTTTCTCAAATTCCGCTTTGATTTCACTGTCAAGAAAGGCCAGATAATCATCTTCTCTATTCAATATGCTGACCCTGGTGCCCAAAGCCGAAAAAATGGTGGCAAATTCCATGGCCTGAATGTTGGTGCCCACAATGACCAACCGTTTGGGGATGTAATGGATATCAAGGATAGAGCGATTGTCCAGCACCTTCACATGGTCAATCTCAAACTCTTCCGGCTTTACAGATGTGGCTCCGGTAGAGATCAGAATATAGTCTCCAGTAAAGGTTTTTTTGCTTCCATCTTCCCGGGTCACTTCCACGGTGTGAGGATCAATCAGCTGTCCAAAGCCCAGCGCGGTATCCACCTCGTTTTTTATGAGATTATCCTTTATTTCACTGTTCTGGTTGGCGATGACCCGATCTTTGTATTTCAGCACATCCCGCATCTGGAACCGTTCATATGGCATCCTTCCCTCTTCATCCCCGAACTGGGCCATATATCTGTATATGTTACTGGCCGTCTCTCTTAAAGCCTTGCTGGGTACCGTTCCGGTGTTGATCCAGGTACCGCCCAGATAATCTTCATTCGATTCAATGATCAAAGCTTTTTTGTCGAATTTGGCCGATTGCATTGCACATGAAAAGCCTGCCGGGCCGCTTCCTAGTATGATGACGTCATAATCTCTGCTCATAAACTCATCCGTCCGATTTCTACTGTAAGTATTTTCATAGTAATGTCCTTCCAACAAGATAGCAGTAAATTCAGATCATTAAATAGAAATTATTTAAAGGTGCATGCTGTTATTGAAGAAGATGATAGCCATCACACCAAATCATTCATAATTCACAGAATAAGTAATCCCAAAAAAATAAGAGGAGTAATATGGCTTTTAAACTTCCCGATCTTCCATATGCTTACGATGCACTGGAGCCCCACATCGATGCACGAACCATGGAAATTCATCACGCCAAGCATCACCAAACCTATGTCGATAAAGCAAACGCAGCGCTTGAAGGTCACCCGATGGCTGACAGGCCGGTTGAAGAAGTGCTTAAAAATATCGACAGTCTGAATGATGACATAAAGCAGCCAGTAATCAATAATGCGGGCGGACATGCCAACCACTCCCTGTTTTGGGAAATTTTGAGCCCGGATGGAGGAGGTAAACCAACCGGCTCGGTTGCTGACGCCATCGACAAGGCATTCGGTTCATTTGATGCGTTCAAGGAGAAGTTTACCAATGCGGCAACCACCAGATTCGGCTCAGGGTGGGCATGGCTTGTAGTAAATAAAAATGGCGACCTTGAAGTTATCTCCACAGCAAATCAGGACAGTCCGCTGATGAAAGGTCTGGTCCCGATTCTTGGACTTGATGTCTGGGAGCACGCTTACTACCTGAATTATCAGAATCGTCGCCCGGATTACATCAAGGCATTCTGGAATGTGGTCAACTGGAGTAAAGTCGAAGATAACTTCAAAAACGCAAAGTGATGACTTGCCTGCGCAAGTTTTGAACCGATACCTGCATGGCCCGGATAAAGGGCCATGCAGCGGTTTAATCCACCAGTCAAAATCACGGATCTGCTACACCGCTTGTCTTGCACGTAACGACAAAACGCATGAAACGGATCTCATTTTAATCTTCGCTTGAAGAGAGCTTCACTTTTACCCATGTCTCATAGGGCTCACCCATCCGCATCATTAGCCTGTTTATCCGCTCTCGATTCTCCTGGTCTGTCTCTGACCGGGACCCGCCGCTGGCTGTCTCACTGGTAATAAGCGGAGCGCCGCTTCGCATATCCATGTCATGCAAACGGATGGGATCAATTTCAAATCCAAGATCTATGGTTTCACCCGGTTTGACGTCCGGTGAAAACTGACTCGTTGAGCGTGTCTGAAGAGGGATAGTAAATGAGATCCTTCCGGTACGGCCGTCATCATCCAGATACAGCCGGACGTTTTGTGCATTGAATTGCGTTAATGGAAGGGTGACCGGTTGCATGGGATCACGCCTGTTCTGTCTTTGAATGAGAAGCGCATTTTGTGTGCTGCTGCGTTCTGCCGTCTCTTTTATCCCTCGGTTTTCCTGGAAATTGCTCCAATTCGGCTCTTCCAGATAGCCCTTCTGTGCACCGGGATAATTCCCAAGTTGATGATAGATGCCGGTAGGGTAGGTTATCCCGAACGATCGCCTTATGGAGTTTTCTCCATCAACATAAACTGTAAATCCGAATTCCCTGACATTTTCGTACCTCCTGCTTCTTATGAAATCAACCAGTACATAGAGATTGGATTCGTCATTGGTAACATGAAATGCCAGGTCATCAACCAATACCCTTTCGGCAGTTCTGGTCAATGATTCCAGGTTGGAAGATTGGAGTTCGGAAATTTCAGGATCACTGAACTGACTTGTGACTTTAATTGTTGATGTGCAGGAATACGCCAGAAATAACGTGGCGGTTGACAAAGCTAACCTTAAAGAAAAAATCATTTTACGTCATATTTTTTTGATGCCGGATATTTTTTCGCACTGCGGGTGCGTTGTATATGGCACATATTTTTAGATGATACTGTAAACTCTAACGAAATAGTACAGGAATTATGCAATTTGGCTATGGAATGGGACCCGACACGTCCTGGATGAGAAGTGAACTTACGGAAATCGGTGTAAAGGAGCTTGTGACTCCTGAGGATGTTGATACGGTCTTCGGAAATGGAAAAGGAACCATGCTCCTTGTGATTAACTCCGTATGTGGATGTGCCGCAGGTAATGCGCGCCCCGGATTGAGACTGGCAATGGGCCATTCCAAAAAACCGGATATTACCTACACGGTTTTTGCCGGACAGGATAAGGAAGCCACCGCGCGGGCAAGGGAATATTTCAGCGATTTTCCGCCATCTTCACCGGCATTCGCTTTTTTTCAGGATGGCGAGATCAAAGCCATGATTCCACGGCATCGGATCGAGGGCCGAACAGCCCAGGAAGTATCAGACGACCTGGTCATGATTTTTGATACATTCTGCAGCTGACAAAAGAAGCATTCACCGAACTGGTTGCGTTACAAACTTGAGACCGCCTTGACTTCTTGAGCCGATTATTCACCTGGAGCCGGATCATTCACCAGATTGTATGTTTTCCCACCATTCGAGTACATACTTTTTACCGGGGCGAGGATCAATCACAGCTCCCAGCTTCATCAGCATACGGTATAAACCGATATGAGCACGTGTTACATAAATGAAATGGTGTGAACCGCGTGGCTCGGGTTGCGCTACCGCTTCCTTCACAAGACTTTTGTATGTTTCGCTGAATTCACGGTTTCCGAAATCAAAAGAGTGTCCTTGATAAGGTGAAATGACGAGATCACCAAACGATTTGCATAACTCGAAAAACGACCTCTCATATGTCATATCATCAGAATCTTCATCCACCAGTCCGAGCCGGTTGTAAAGGTTCCACAGCTCATCCCTGTCGCCTTCCAGGTGGAGTGGAAGTAGTGACACATAATCCATGAAAAAGTCTGCCGGACACTCCTTGATACACCCGAAATCAAGAACACCGAGCCTGCCATCTTTACACAACATGAAGTTACCCGGATGTGCATCTGCGTGCAGAGTTCGAGAATCATTGATCTGGGCATGGAAAAAGTCCCAAAGCAACTGACCATACCTGTTGCGCTCAACCTGATCGGGATTGCGGGACAGAAAATCACCCAGATGCTCGCCGGTAGTCCGGGTCATGGTCAGTACCGATGAAGTGGAGAATTCAGGCACAAATTCCGGTATGGCAAACTGATGATTGTCATAGCGCTCCCGAAAACGTGTGATCTGCTCCGCCTCATGGTGATAGTCCGTCTCCTCCATCATTTTTTCATACACCTCCAGGAAGTATTCATCCGTCCGGTCACTTTTAACCATGCGCTTGAAGACCAGCTTGGCCATGCTCAAATCGGACCCGATACTGACCCGCACATTCGGGTACTGGATTTTAACCATCACAGGCCGGTAATCGGGAAGCACCGCCTCATGCACCTGCCCGATCGATGCCGCCGCGACGGCATCGGTGTTGAATTCCCTGAAAAGCTCTTCGGGATAACTGCCAAGTTCGTTTTTGATGGTTTGCCTCACCAACGCCCTGTTAATGGGCGGAACCTGATATTGAGCCTGGGACATCACATCCACAAACTCTTCAGGAAGCAAGCCATGATCCAGACTGAGCGTCTGTGCAAGTTTGAGAGCAGTTCCCCGCAACTTGGAAAATTCATCGTATAGATAGCGGGCGTTGGTTGAATGAAGCTCTTTGCGCACGGATTCATCGACGCCGTTGCCGTTAATCCGACTTTTAAAATGATGCAGGGCATAGTTTTTGCCCACACGCATTCCCGTCCTGGCAATGCGAGCGGTCCGTTCAAAACGGGATGATGGAAAATCGCTCATGGATAATGTTTTACTGATTCAGAATCTTAAAAATTTTCGGATGACCGATACCGGAGTCCATGGTGAAACGAGCCCGGCTTCAAAAAGGTACTTGCCCAGATCAAGGGTTTTGTCGAAAACCCCGTTATAGAGAATTTCATTCATAAGAGATGTGGTTTTTTCTGTCAGGGCCATAACCTGATGATCGGATCCGGGATGGCTCAGCCAGTATCCGGTCATATGAAGATATTCACGGCTCCACCAGGTATATACCGGTGATACAAGCAACAGCTGGTTCGTCATGGCAACCCGGCAATCCTGCTCCGTAAAACCCCGGAAAAGATCAGCCACCATTTGTTCAAACCGGGTTGATGTAAACCGATCAAGAATGAACGGATGGTAGGTGCTTCGGACCAGCTGCTCGTGATCCCGCATCATATCCATGCTGGTCAGACAGAAGTTGAGCAGTTTCTCTCCCACGGTATAGTTTTCGAAATCAGGTACGGTCTGGACCATCACCTGGTACTGTTCGACCAGTTCACAATAGTAAGCATCGATCCAATCATCTGTGCTTTGGAAATAAGGTGTGATTTCATCCAACGGGGTTTGTGTGATCTGCGCAAGATCGGAAAGCGTCAGTTTACGGTAATCCCGCTGTCCGGCCTGACGAAGAGCATCTATAAGGTAAGTCTTTTGGTCACCGGGTAGCATATCCTCGTGCAGATCAGTACGCTCATTATGCCGGCCGGTTCCCTGGTTGCGATTGCCATTGATGTCCTCAGGAATATTAGTAATTTCCTTCATATCTGTAGTTCTGATGTGTATTTATTGGTATTTACAGGTCAGCCTGATTTGTCGGCGCCCAAAGCGATGTGACCATGCTTGTTGCAGGTGAATGATATTCCAACGAAAAAATGTTGTCTCATCATCTGTCAAAACTCAGTACTCTTCCGATTGATTTCATGTGTTTAAAATCTTTGGATTCATAAGGTCACATAGAATGCCCATGACGATTTTAATCAAACTCCTGTGTGTCGGAGGCTTGCCCGGTCATGGACATTTCATCTGTTTAAAATTTTGGATTCATATCGTCACATAGAATGCCCATGACGTTTTTAATCATGCTCCTGTGTGTCCGGGCTACGGTCATGGACATTTCATGTAATGATTCTCACCAACCGGCTTCCTGGCCGGCGAACATAATGGCTGACATAAAGTATGGCTGACAAACCGGTAAAGATGGCAAAGAGCGTACCTGCCTACAAGCGGGATGCCCTGTTTTTGGGACTTAGTGCTGTATTCCTCACAGCGCTGGTTATGGGTAATATCATTGGGACAACCAAATTCATCCAGCTCTTTTCCATGAACCTGCCTGAATGGTTGCTGCCACTTGTTCCTGAACTGGTTCGCAAGGGGGAGCGATACAGTATGATCATACCGGTTGGACTCCTGGCTTTTCCATTCACTTTCGTCGTGACCGATCTCGTTTCGGAGCTATTCGGACGAAAAAAGGCGCAGTTGCTGGTCTGGATTGGGTTTTGTATGAATCTTTTCATGCTGGCAATCATGACGGCCAATTACTATTTGCCGAATGCCTATGGAATAAGCGGAGGCAGGACACTTTTTGACGGCGTCTACGGCTTCATGGTGGGTAATACCATAGGGAGCATGGTCGCCTATCTGGTTGCACAGACGGTGG
>SLLP01000088.1 GCA_007133995.1 Balneolales bacterium | reverse complement strand
CGGGGGTACCTTTGCACTGAAAAATGCGGACACTTCCATGGCCATGCTCACGGACAAAATTGGCAGCATCAAAGCAACCGATGCCGAAGTATGCACGGCTGCCGACAACTCCTGCCTCATGCATATTGGTGGCGCACTGAACCGGCAACGGGCAGGTGTAAAGGTCGTGCATCTCGCAGAAATATTGGTATGTATGTAATGAAAATCCATACGTAACAATAAAGCTTACGAAAAAAAACGCTCGAGCCTTATGACCCAGTCAAAAACCAATGCGCCACAAGCATTTGAAAAAACGGCCAGAAAATATCTGGACGATGCACAGCTTCGACGCAATCTTGGCCACGCAACCCGGACGATCAGAAACAAGCGTGAAAAGGTTGTCGGGGAGATGCCCGACTGGGAGCAGTTGCGCGAGGCCGGACGACAAATCAAGCAAAATGTTATGTTGAACCTGGACCGGTATCTCCTGCAATTGGAGGAATCAGTCGAAATGGCAGGAGGTGTGGTCCACTGGGCGCATGATGCGGCTGATGCTAACCGGATAATCGCAAACCTGATCAAAGAGAATGGCGAGACGGAAGTAGTGAAAGTCAAATCCATAACTACCGATGAGATTGGTCTTAATGAAGCTCTGGCCAAAGAAGGCATCCATGCCCTGGAAACAGATCTGGCAGAGTTGATTGTTCAGATGGCAGGCGATGAGCCTTCTCATATTCTGGTGCCGGCCATCCATAAAAACCGTTCCGAGATCCGGGATTTGTTCCGTGAGAAGCTGGAAATTAAAAATCTGAGCGATAAACCGGAGGAGCTTGCGGATGCGGCCAGGCGCTATCTGCGGAAAAAATTTCTCCACGCGAAAATTGGCATTAGCGGAGCGAATTTTGCCGTTGCCGAGACCGGCACGGTGGTAGTGGTGGAATCGGAAGGGAACGGGCGCATGTGCACAACCTTGCCGCAAACGCTGATAACGGTGCTGGGGATCGAGAAGATTATCCCGTCCTGGCAGGATTTTGAAGTGTTTATGCAGCTGCTGCCCCGCTCTTCCACCGCTGAAAGAATGAACCCCTACAACAATTTCTGGACAGGTACGACCGCTGGGGATGGTCCACAGGAGTTTCATCTTGTACTGCTCGATAACGGGCGTACCCGCGTTTTGGCCGACGAAGAGGGTCGGGAAGCCCTTCATTGCATTCGCTGCAGCGCCTGTTTGAATGTCTGTCCCGTGTACGAAAGAACGGGCGGTCATGCCTATCATTCCGTTTACCCCGGTCCTATTGGTGCGATACTCACCCCGCAGCTTCGCGGCTTCGATGATGCAGCTGCCGCTTCCCTGCCTTATGCCTCCAGTTTGTGTGGCGCCTGCTATGAAGTGTGCCCGGTGAAGATCAACATTCCTGAAATTCTGGTCCATCTTCGAAACAAAGGGGTCCGGCACAAGAAAGATAGCGGGTTTCTTTTAAAGCCCAGGATAGAACCTGCTCTCATGAAAATAGCGGCATACACTTTTCGTAAACGGGCGCTCTACGAAATGGCCCAGAAAATGGCACGGATCAGCCAGCGACTTTATGTTCGGAATGGAACCATATCCAAACTCCCATTTAAGCTTTCTTCGTGGACCGAAATACGCGATCTCAAACCGGTTGCAGGACAAACGTTTCGTGAATGGTGGAGGACACGCTAATGACAAATTCAAAGGGAATGATTCTGAAACGCATTCAGTTCGCCTTGCGAAAGGAGAACGGATTGAAATCGCAATGGTCCGGAATGGAACCGTCGCATCGCGGGATCGATCGAAAATATGAAACCCACAGCAAGCTGGGCAAGGAAGAGCGATTGCGTTTGTTCACGGATCGTGTAAGTGATTACAAGGCAGATGTTACCCGTGCGGAAGAGAGCGATTTGCCTGAAGTCATTGCCAATATCTGTGCGGCGGAACAGGTGAAAAAGCTGGTCATCCCGACCGGAATAGATGCGCGCTGGCTTCCGGATAAATCTTCGGGTATTGCGTTGATCAGCGATGAACCCGAACCGCTATCCGTCCGGGAAATCGATCAAAGTGATGCCGTACTCACGGGATGCTTCCGCGCTGTTGCCCAGACCGGAATGATTGTCATGACCGGAGGTGCAGGACAGGGCCGGCGGATGCTGACATTGCTGCCCGATTTTCATATATGCGTGGTTCGCACCGATCAGGTGGTTGGCATAATTCCTGAGGTCATTTGGGAACTTGACACTATGATCAGAGAAAAAAAAGCACCTGTTACCTTTATATCCGGACCCTCGGCAACATCGGATATCGAGCTTGACAGGGTGGAGGGAGTGCATGGCCCCCGTCGACTTCATGTTGTGATGGTTTGAGCTCTGTTATCCGTTACTCTTAACGGTTCAACCTGATTGCTTGACCACGAATTGCATTGATTCATCATAAGGTGGATCAGGGATGATTAGCATTAACGCTCCACTTTCCACCGTGAGTTTGAAAAAACAATTGACATTAGACTCCGAAATCAGTATTTAACCATTCGAACAAATGTTTAATATATGAACATTTGTTCACATAGTTTTTAATCGGCCCGATGTAACGGCTGGTTTTTCAGTATGATGGCCCATGGGAGGAGAGGGCTCATCTTGTAACGGAAGATTTCCTTCCCTGTCAGGTTAACCACTAATAAAATCAATCAGAAGTAAGTTGAGTATGCAGGAACAGGCATCTGCAATACCCAGGCATCCATGTGAGAAAAAGTTGTGGTCTGATATCCAGGCAGATAACAAGCAGGCTTTTGGATCCTTTTTTTCCTTGTATTATCCCAGGCTCTTCCAATTTGGATACGGGATTATCCCTCAGGAGGATTTTGTAAAGGATTGCATTCAGGAGCTTT
>SLLP01000074.1 GCA_007133995.1 Balneolales bacterium | reverse complement strand
GGCGATATTTCTATTATCAATCGTCATCATCCCGCTATCCGAACCTGCCGCTGTCACGCCGTTTTTTTTATTTTTTATCAATAACTCTCTGGCAGCAAAAGCGAAAGCACCAAGCGTTTGACAGGCAAACAACGGAATTCCTGTTTCAAAAAGAATGCCTTTAGCGGCGCTGCTTGCCACCCTCAGGCCGGTATAGGAACCCGGACCGGCGCTAATGATCAGCGCCCCCAGATCGCGGACTTCCAGTTTGTGCTCACCTAAAAGCTCCTCGATGAATACAAAGGTGAGTTCCGAATGCACTCCTTTCCCCACGGCGCGTTTCTCAAAAATCTGGCCATTCGGCAGGCGTAATGCCACCGAACAGACCGGTGTTGCTGTTTCAATGGACAGTATGGATTTGCCTGTTTCTATCATACTAACTTGAATTGGGCAATGACGTCCGCAAAAAATGCCTATCTACTCCCATCACCCCGGGCGTATAAGTCAAACTGCTCCTGCAACTCGCTTAGATCCATTTCACCGCTGTAAATCAGATAGCGCACACTGAGTGTCAATTCCTCTCCCTCCTGCAATACATATGTTCCTTCGTCTTCCATTCCGGCGACATCTTTCATGGCAAAGAAATTACATGCGACAAGCCCGTAATCCCTCACATGCCATGCGGGAAGGCGGAAGTTATCCGGGTGCGAGAACAGTGCAATTCCATGAATATCCTCTCCCTCAACCGGACCCGAATAGTCCATCCAGGGAGCAGGTGTGCCATACACTGCGCGCTCACCTGACTCCCCGTAGGCGTTGGTCAGCATTCCGTTCTTGTTACCCTGGATTTCGGTGCGGATACGAAAAGCGAACAACCCCTCCTTGTCATCGCCAAAGGTGACATCACCGTAGCTTGCCCTGAATGTAACCGACTGATCGAAATAACGCACCGTATCAGGGGTGTCGTAAAAAATGTATTCCCGGATTTCATCAACCAGCGGATTTCTCCGGTCGTCCACCCAGAGATTCCGTGCCCGAACAGCTCCCCGGCTCTCGCCGGATACTGCATCGACTTCCACTGTGATAATCGGCTCGTTATGCCAGTGGTCGTATCCATTGAAGTCGCCGAATGCCGTCCAGAGGGACTGATGATGAGGATGATCGGTGATTTCGGGGTCATCTGCTCCCATTGGCCAGTTTCTGGTCACGTCAATTCCACTTCCGGCAAAAACCGGCCACAGGAATGGAATGCGGAAACTTTCATGGAATTGATAGGTCGTAAAATGTTCGCCCCGCAAGTAAACAACAACTTCACCATTCTCTCTGTCGAGCACTGTATGCACATTTTTAGCGGGTGCATCATTTGCGAAATCATCAATTAGCACGGCAGCAAGCGATTCGGAACCACTCCATGCCGGCAATCCCAAAAGCAAAATTACCGCCAACATTTTCAAAAACAACAGCAACCCGGTTTTACGATACATATTCCGTCCTTTTTTTACTGAATGATACCATTTACTTGAAATAAATCGCTCTACGTTAAATATATCGCTGCCGGATTACTTAAACAAAGGACAAAACACCGATATACCTTGTGGATTGCCAGGTCTGGCGGGTGAATTGAACCTGTTCATTTACTCATAACGCAATGATTCAACGGGATTCACCAGTGCCGCCCGGCGTGCCGGAAAGACTCCGGCCGCCAGTCCGATCAGGGTGAGCACACCACTGGTCATGATCATCGCATCGGTGGAGAGGACCGGATTGCCAAGGAAGTCAGCCACGCCGCCCTCCAGATTCAGGCTCTGGACACCGAAAACCAATCCCGATGAAAACATAACACCCGCAATACCGCCCAACATGCAAATAAAGATGGCTTCAAAGATGAATTGCGAGATGATGTGGCGGTTCTGTGCACCGATCGCTTTTTTGACCCCTATTTCGCGGGTACGCTCCTTGACGACCACATACATGATATTGGCTACACCCACCCCGGCAATAAGCAAGGTGAAGAATCCGACCGAAAAGAGAAATATCTTGACCCCGAGAGCAACCTGTGACTGAATGCGTTCCGCCTCGATGAAATCCCACACGCCAATCGCCTGTTTGTCATCGGCATGAAAACCGTATTTACGTGACATGATTTCGCGCAGACGGTATTCGACCCGTTCCTGATACATCGGGTCCGCCGGCCGGATCAGAATGCCTCCCAGACTCATGGGATTATAGGTTTGGCGATAGGTAGTATGTGGAATGATGGCCCGGCGGGCATCCGGACCGTTATTCATGGCCATCTGCATTTTATCCTGCATCACGCCGACGACCGTATAGGGGTTGCTGTCAATGATCAGACTGTTTCCAATGGCGTTGCCGTCTGGAAAGAGCTGGCCGGCCACTTCGTGTCCCAGAAAAACAACCCGCCGTTGTTCCGCCACATCACGTGCATTGATAAACCGTCCGCCCGCAACCGGGTACATCGACCTCATTTCGTCAAAACCGGCGTCAACCCCTTCCATATAAGTATTTGTTGTAGCATAAACTGACCGCAGGCTCACACTCCGGCCATACTGGGCCGAGATCAGCTCAATCTGTGGGATGGAGTGACGCAGGATGTCGATATCCTCCTCGGTAAAGCGAATCCTGCGACCCACATCAAGGCCTTCATACGACTTGCTGGTTTGGCCGCCGTAAAACATCATTACCTGGTTTCCGCCACCGCGCAGACCTTCCATCATTCGATTACTGAGTCCTTCTCCAAAGGCAAGCAGGGTGATCACAGCAATCGTACCCCAGCAGATAGCAATGATAGTGAGGCTCGTGCGGAGTTTCTGCTTCCGCAGATCCTGTAAAAATTCTCTGATCAGATTGGTCCACATGGCTTGTTCCTGTTTTTATCGTTTCTTTGCTGTGGG
>SLLP01000244.1 GCA_007133995.1 Balneolales bacterium | reverse complement strand
GGGAAAAACTGGATCATGCCACGGTGCATCCCTTTTTCGGCCCGGTGCTTGCCCTCTTTGTGCTCTTTATCAGTTTTGCGATTGTCGCATTCCTGGGTGACTTCCTGCATGAAATCCTGAGAGCAGTTTTTGAACTGGCATGGATGCCCGTCGCCGTCTGGCTTTCCGGAGCGATGGGTGGAGAAGGTCTGATGCACAATATTTTTATTGGCGGATTGGTTGACGGCAGCATCAACTTTGAGGAGTCGTTCGGTTTGATCAGTACTGGCCTTTATATTCCCCTTGCTGTCGTCCTTCCCTATATTTTCTGTTTCTATCTGACATTAAGTATACTTGAGGATGTCGGATATCTTCCACGGCTTGACGTGGTTATCGATGCATTTATGCAGCGACTGGGTATACACGGTCTGTCAGTCGTTCCCATGATGCTGGGCATCGGATGCAACGTCCCGGGCGTGATGGCCGGGCGAGGCGGGCGGGGCGCTCATCATCGGTTTTATGCGCAAGGATGTGGCTGTCGGAATGCTGGCGCTGCTGGGGATGGATCTGAACCAGCTGATCGTCGCCAGTGTTGTACTTATGGTCTACTTCCCGTGCATTGCAACTTTCGTAGTGCTATTCATGGAAATCGGCCTGTGGGACCTGGTCAGGCTTACGGCCGTCATGATATGTGTTGTGCTGCTTGCCGGAAGCGGGCTGCATGCGATCCTGCAAGCCACCGGATTTTGACAAAATCCCCAAAATTTGAACATCTGAAATCAAATCAATACGTTTTCATCCGAATTGGTGCAACCCCTGAAAACCCAACCAAACTCCTGAAATCACATGTTTATGCTACGCGATATGCTCCATCATTTATTTGATCTCTGGCTATATAAAGTCGCCCTTACTCTTCTAATATTGGCACTGATGGTTCCGCTGAATCTGGCGGCCCAGTCACTGACCATCTATTCCGGCAGAAGTAAAGCGCTTGTAGAGCCGCTTATCCAGAAATTTGAACAGGAACACGGCATCCGTGCGAATGTCCGCTATGGTGGCTCAACACAGCTGGCAGTTGCTCTGCTTGAAGAAGGCCGTCGTACTCCTGCAGATGTCTTCTGGGCGCAGGATGCCGGTGCTCTGGGCGCCGTTCATCGCAATGACATGTTCGATACGCTGCCGGATGAACTGCTGGACCTGCTGCCGGGGCGGCTTCACAACTCCGAGGGCACCTGGATCGCAACCAGCGGCAGGGCCAGAGTTATGGCCTATTCAAGTAGACGTGTTGACAGCACCCGTCTTCCGGAGTCCATATTCGGACTGTCAGACCCACAATGGCGAGGCCGTGTCGGATGGGCGCCCAGCAACGGTTCATTCCAGTCTCTTCTGACCTCCATGCGGCTGCTGGAAGGAGATGATGTCATACTTCAATGGCTTCGTGACATGCGCGACAACAATGCCCAGAACTATATCAACAACAGTGCACTTCTGCAGGCAATCGCCGCCGGTGAAATTGATGTCGCCCTGACAAATCACTACTATCTATTACGATTTCGTGAAACCGATCCGGGGTATCCGGTGGAACAGACATGGTTTGCACCCGGTGACCCGGGTAACCTGGTCAACGTGGCCGGGATCGGCATGCTGAAAAATGCACGCAATCGCGAAGCCTCTCTTGCATTCATGAAGTTCCTGCTCGAAGAGGAGAATCAGCTCTGGATAACGCGCGAGGTATATGAGTACCCGGTTCGGGAAGATGTCGTCACACAGTCTGTTCATTCATCGTTGCGTGACATCCGGGAGCTGAGTCCTGATCTTGATCTGGATGATCTGAGCGACCTCAACCGGACGCTGGACTTGCTTCGGCGTGCCGGTCTGTTATGACATGTGGCGTGCAATTAGCGACATGATGGTGAACCAGTACAGCTATCTGTAATGAAGTCTTCCATTTATACCCACTCTCGAATATAGAAACAGAGAATTAACAGGAAAAAACACACCGCATTGCTGCAGAAACTGACTGACATATTCCGCATACATAATCTGCCATCGTGGTATTTTTTGACACCTGCGATACTTGTGGGAATGTCCGTGCTTATTCCACTGATGTACCTGCTCGTCCGTGCACTTGAAGCGGATACCGCGCTATCGATGGAGCTTGTATTCCGGTATCGCAATCTGGAACTGCTGTACAACACGGTACTGCTTGCCCTCAGCACACTGGTGGTGGGTACACTCATCGCTCTGCCGCTGGCCTGGATTACTACCCGGTCCGATATTCCCGGTCGTGGTATTTTGACCCTGATGGGGGTGCTTCCGCTGGCCATACCCGGATATGTGATGGCCTATGCCCTGCTTGGTTTTACGGGTGCAAACGGCACCCTCGCCCTTGTTTTCGGCATCGAACTGCCGCGTCTGAGCGGGTTTGCCGGTGCGCTGACTGCAATCAGCCTGTACACGTTTCCTTATTTGTACCTCAACTTCCGATCAGCACTGGCCGGGCTCGATCCATCGCTCGAAGAAGCTTCCCGTTCACTTGGCTATCGTCCCGGTGAGGTTTTTTTCCGTGTCACGCTTCCGCAACTTCGTCCCGCTTATTATGCCGGCGCCCTTATTATTTTTCTGTACGTGCTGGGCGATTTTGGCGCTGTCTCCCTGATGCGCTTTGAGACATTCAGCTATGCTATTTATCTCCAATATGCCGCTTCCTACGATCGCGTCTATGCTGCCTGGCTGGCGCTTATGCTTCTGGTGCTTACTTCCAGTGCGCTTGTTGTGGAATACAAGCTGCTTCGCGGACTCTTTTTTCACCGGATCGGATCGGGTAGCGAAAAGAAAGCCGTCACCATACCTCTCGGGGCCTGGAAATGGCCGGCCTATATTTTTGTAACGGTACTGGTGCTGCTCTCGTTTGTTCTGCCGGTCAGCACCATTTTGTTCTGGATGATTCAGGCTTTCGATCCGCAGCAACTAGCCGGATTGCAGCGGGCACTCACCGCATCGGTCATGGCCTCGGCCCCGGCTGCATTGCTGGCCACCGCACTGGCGATTCCTTTGGCATACATTGGAGTGCGTCACCCCTCCCGGCTCACTCGCGGACTCGAGCGCATTGCCTACCTCGGCTACGCCACTCCGCCACTGGCATTTGCTCTGGCTCTCATTTTCTTCACGCTCAATGCCGCTCCGCTTTTGTACCAAACCCTGACCCTGCTCATACTGGCCTATGCACTACACTTCCTGGCCGAGGCGATCGGACCGGTGCGTAGTGCACTCTACCAGGCCTCCCCGCGTCTGGAAGAGGCGGCGCGATCACTGGGCTACGGGCGACTCAAGGCATTCTTCTTTGCCACGTTCCCTGTTATGCGCAGCGGCCTGATCGTGTCTGCCGCTTTTGTATTCATGTCGGCAATGAAAGAGCTGCCTATCACGTTCTTGTTGGCGCCGGTCGGCTTTCAAACACTTGCCGTCAACGTTTGGAGCTATACGGCTGAAGCGATGTTCAGTCAGGCCGCTCCCTATGCACTTGTAATTTTATTATTTTCAACCTTATTTGTCGGATTGCTTTTTACCCGGGAATGGACATCTCGCTAAACTGAAATTTCATGGATACACTACTCAAAATAACCGGCCTCACGAAATCTTTCGAGCCACCCGAAAAGGTGGTGGACAAGGTATCCTTTGCCATTAACCGTCATGAGATTTTTGCCCTTCTGGGGCCGAGTGGATGTGGGAAAACAACAACACTGCGCATGATCGCCGGTTTTGAACATCCCGATGAAGGTGAAGTGGTGCTCAACGGTCGTACTCTCGTGAAAAGCGGTGGCTCAGAGGCTTTCTCCCTGGAAAATGCACCCGCATCAGCATCAGCACCCGCTTCAGAATCAGCATCAGCATCCGCTTCAGAATCCGCTTCAGAATCAGCATCAGCATCCGCTTCAGAATCCGCATCGACATCATCATCAGCAGCGTCACCCCGAGCGGATGCATCAAATGGCAAGGCTGTTGTTGAACCGGAAGACCGTGGTATAGGCTTTGTATTTCAGGATTATGCACTGTTTCCTCATCTATCTGTGATCCGAAACGTGATGTTTGGCCTGCGAAATCTGCCCCGCAAGTATCGGGAAGAGCGGGCACTTGAAATCCTTTGTATGATGGGACTTCGCGAGTTTCGTGACAGAAGTCCGTTTGAACTTTCCGGCGGACAGCAGCAGCGGGTTGCCCTGGCGCGTGCCATCGCTCCCACTCCGGAACTCATCCTTCTTGATGAACCTTTTTCTAACCTGGATGCCGTTCTTCGCCAATCCACCCGGGATGAAATTCGGACATTGCTGAAAAAAGCCGGCATGACCGCACTTCTTGTCACCCATGACCAGGAGGAGGCGCTCTCGTTCGCTGACCGGATCGCAGTAATGAATCATGGACGCATCGAACAAATCGGCACACCGGAAGAGGTTTATTACCGGCCGCGGACCCGTTTTGTCGCACAATTTCTGGGTACCACCAATCTCATCACGGCAGAAGCCATCGGAGCCACTGCACTTACCGAATTCGGACGCGTAAACCTCGACCGTCCGGCAACCGGCCGCGTCACCCTCTCCATTCGGCCGGAACACCTCACGGTGGAAAAACCCAATCGTCACTTCGATAATTATCTGGGCGAGGTGGTTTCACGGGAGTTCAAGGGGCACGACATCACATACAGGGTTCGCATCAGGGCACGCGAATGCCTGGTGCATACCGACAACCGAAACCATTTCCGGGCCGGCGATCAGGTCAATGTCAGGCCATTGGAAACAGCCGTTGTACTTGAGGAACCCGTGATTTCATTTGAGAAGGACAAAACACACTCTGCCTGAAGCAAGTACATTTCCTGAAACGAGCGCACTCTTCGTATCAAGCACACATCCTGAATCAAGCATCGACCGGGAATATGCTGAAAATCCGAGGCAGGAGCGCAACACGAAGCAGATATACAGCCCCGAATGAATACTGCATGAACCTACCATTCAGTCAAGAAACTGAGATATCCGGTATTCAGCTTCAAACATCGATAAGAATGGCTGCGTAGTCATCAATCCTGCGTTCGTATTTCATGTCAAGCAACGGAGATGAGATCATGAAATCGGCCGATGAGCGGTTACAGGCTACGGGAATATTATAGACCACTGCCAGCCGGAGCAGCGCTTTCACGTCTACATCATGCGGCTGGGCGGACATAGGGTCCCAGAAGAAGATCATCAAATCCATATCCCCATCGGATATTTTGGAGCCGACCTGCTGGTCACCTCCCAACGGCCCGCTTTTAAACCGGTGTACATGAAGTCCCAGTTCGTTTGCAATGATGCCACCTGTTGTGCCGGTGCCGTAAAGTTCATGGTTGGCAAGGAGCTTTTTATTCCAGCTGGCCCATTCGAGCAGATCCTGTTTTTTATTGTCGTGTGCAATAAGCACGATCCGCTTTTTCTCCTTCATTGGAACTCGATTCTGCAGCTTCTTTTTTTCGCTGATAGGGGTCGTGACCCTTTCGTCTGGAGTCATGGTGTCAAATATAGGGTGAACAGGTCAGTCCTTATAATGCAATAATATACACTTCTTTACGGAATGCATCCAAGGTATCGGGCCCTTTGGTAACATAATGGTGACACTATGAATAACATGAGGGTACCGGCATTTTGTGATCTAACCCTTGATCCGGATGAATGAGGCCAGGATGGATAAAAAACGGGGTATCATCACATCAGATTGACAATACCCCGTTTTGTGCGGAGAGAGTGGGATTCGAACCCACGGAGCCCCGTGAAGGGCTCAACACCTTAGCAGGGTGCCGCTTTCGACCACTCAGCCATCTCTCCGAAAAAATAAGCAGAGCCATCTTCACCTAAACGACGGTGAACATGCATCTGCAATAAAACGTTTTCCCAGAACAATAAATATACCCTATTTATAACCTGATTTCAATGCCTCATCGTATTGAAGTTACCCCGGAAATACATCTCACTTTAAAACAAGTCACTGTAAAACAATATCCTACCACAAACTAAAAGTAAAAATGGTCTGTTTTTTTAAAAAAAATGGACAAAACAGCTCAGCGAGGCCGATCACCAGATTGGGCTGATTGAACAAGTGGATCATGGAAATCCCGGATAAAGTGGACAGCGCCGGGGAGTAAAAACCATTCCAATCATATGGACCTGTACAAATCAACCAACCTCATTGCGCTACGGGTACGCCATCCCTATTCCCATATTCGGCCCATGAACCCTCATAAGCCCGCACACTCTCGTAACCCATGAGCCGGAGCACAAAATAGGCATGGGAGCCATGTAAATTCGTATGGCAATGAGGAATAACCTCTTTGTCCGGAGTGATACCATGTTCTTCATATTGCTGTGCAATATCTTCGGGCGAACGAAACCAGGGCACTCCGACATCCTCATCATAAATGGTGGCATTCCAAATCAAATTGACGGCACCAGGAATATGCCCACCCCGTTCGGCTCGCACCCACTCGCCACGGTACTGGTCCGGAGATCGAACATCGAAGATAACGGTATTCTCATCCTGCATTGCTTTTTGGATGGTCTCAAGATCGCAAAAAACGGCTTCATTTACTTCTGTAAAATAACTTGTGGGTACCGGTTCAGCCGGGCCATCGGAAACCGGACCGCCAGTCTCCGTCCAACCCATAAAGCCACCATTCAAAACCATGGCATGCTCATGGCTATAGAGATCCAGCGCGTAAAAAAGACGCGCCGCATACAAATTAGTACCCTCATCATAAACAACAACCGTACTTTTATTCGATATGCCAAGTTCACCCATTAGTGAGGAAAAAGCCTCGGACTCGATGATAAAGGAATCCACATGATGATCCCCATCCAACAGAGGGGCAATGCCCGAAAGAGAAACCGATCCGGGTATAAACATTTGTCCCTCTTCATCTTCCCGGATATCCACAATTACCAGGTCATCGCGGCCCAAATTTTCCGTTAACCAGTTTGGATCTGCCAGAATATCGGGATTGGGGTATTGATTGCGCTCGGTCAGACTATTGATTGTCTTGCTATCAACGGAAGGGGTCGTCTTCTCTTGTTCTCCACAAGCGGGAAGCATAAAAAGCACAATCACGGATATAAAGAAAAAACGGATTGTAGAAGATGTTTTTCTGTTTTGATTCATCTTGTGCATAGATTTAAAAAGATTTTATTCATTACCTGGTGCAAACGTGTGTATTTTGTCAACCCGATGATGTAAAAGTTCTTGGATTGCTTAATGCAATAGTTCTGGCCATCAGCCTTAAAGCTAACTATCTTCAGCCATAATTCGTTCAATTTATTTGGTACGATACAATGGACAGGATAATGCATCATGCCTTTTTACGGTCATATAGCCATATACAAGTTAATTTCCATACATACAGAGGGTGCATGCCATGAAACGAATATGGCAGCCTCCGGTTGACACACAGGGGCATGATCATATCCTGCCATGTGAGTTCATTCTGTCTTTATGAATCCAAATCATTTTAAACAAACGAATTTATGCAAACCGGCCGGCCGAGTCAGGAGTTACTGAAAGTTGTCCAGTCAGGCCGGCAGGTAAGCCGACCAGGTCAGAATTTTCGTATTATTCATGGAGTTCAGCGTCTAATGTAAGTCCATTCTGAACCCGGATTCCTAAAATGGGAAGACGCAATCGTATTTATAAATAATTCAGGCCATATCAAACGCTGGAGTATTGAAGAGACGATGCGTTTCGTCAAAAACCTGCGATATGGAGAACATCAGGGTGTTGAAATATGTACGACTGTGCAATATGATGGACTTGTTGGCAAGGGTATTCTTTTTTGGGTCGTGGTTTTGGATGCCAAACAAAAGCTGAGGATTATGACCGGCCATTTTTTAAAGCAGGCCAAACGCGTTTTTGGTATTCCTGATTTTTAAGCATTATGCCCTCGGAGATGGTATAAGTGCCCTATTCAGGCGCTCTCCGGGTATAAGTGAGCATACAAAACCGAAAGAAGGGGGTCCCTCACAAGTAAACATCGGATTCACATAAAAAATGGAGTAACTTCAGCTGAACGTATCGGCTTATCACAATTTTTTACTGTCGTCCGGAATCACCGGCGGACCATTCTCCTCTGACTCTTCGTCAATGACATAGACCTGGGCGAGATTTCTGCCCTCTTGAGCATAATCCATGCCGTATCCCAGCACAAAAAGGGTCGGGATCTGGAATCCGACATAGTCCACATTGACATAGTGTTTGGTGGCATCGGGCTTGTGAAGCAGCGTTACAACAGCCACTGATGCCGGTTTTTTGGTCTTGATGCGTCCAACCATGTACCTCATAGACAAACCTGTATCGACAATATCCTCAATCAGGATAACATGTCTCCCTTCGACGTCAGCGTCCAGATCCTTTAGTTCGGTCACGTGACCGGAGGAGACTTTTTCATCACCATAACTGCTAAGTTTGAAGAAGTCAACCTCACAGGGAGTGGTAACATGCCGCATCAGATCTGCAAGAAAGATAAATGCACCGTTCAGAATACCTATAAAAATGGGTTTTTTGCCCTCATAATCACGATTGATCCGCTCGGCCAATTCCTCAATGCGCTTGTCCAGCTGCTCTTTTGTGATGTAGAGTCGAAAGTGCGATCCGTTGCAGAATATCGTATCGGGTTCGTAAAAAGTCATGAAAAATGGTCCGGTTTTTTGATTAGAAGTACGCGTTGCCCTTCCGTGTGACACCGGGTATGCTCAGCGATGGTTCCAACTTCTCCACTATCCAGGCAATGCGGAAATATAACGGCATGAACTTTTCCTTCAAAAGAAACCAGTACCAAAGATTCATTTTTTTGCGCAGAAGATATTTTCCTGTTGGTTAGAAGATCGGCAACACTTTGCGTACCGGCCATTCCCATTGGCTGGATTCGGTCCCCCTTTTCCCAGCTGCGCAACAAAAGCGTATCGGTCAGAGCTTGCCGATTGAGTTGCAAAACTCCGGTTTTGAGTGACGGGTCATAGCGATTTTCGGCGAATATAAAACCACCTGCTATCATTGGCTTATGTGACAGTCGATCAAGTGATAACTCATGACGAACACCGGTTACACGGCTTTTTGCAAGCACATAATATTCACGATCTCGCTGAACAAAGAAACCTTCATCAAAATAAACGCCTTTCCCGGTCTGCAGTTTTTTCAGATCTTCAAGCCGGACTACTTCTCCCTTGCTCCATCCGGTGTACCCGGTCTGTTTTTCAATCCAGTTTCTGGCCACGGGAAGTTGCAATTCCGTCGAAAGCGACAGCCATTCCGTTCGTTTGAGGACTGTTAAAAAAGGGTAATTGCCATCCATCTGATCGGTTTTCTCTTCGGGTGAAGTATCGGACGAAGCAACGTTGCTTTTATCTGCCCGTGAAACAGTCACCTCCCCGGTTATGTAATCCAGCATTGCAGCGTGGATATGTCCGATCCGTGAAAGCCCCATAATGTGCTTCTCCCATGCCGGATATGCCTGGTCAAATAGCGGAAACACATCATTGCGCAACATGTTGCGGGAATAGTTTGACTCCAGATTGGAACGGTCCGTCCGGTAGCGAATGACCTGCTCCCGTGCAAACTGATTCAACTCATCTTTGGATGCCTCAAGCAAAGGCCGCATCCATGGTGGATCAAAGCGCTTCATACCGGTCCATTTCTCCGGTGCGGCACCGCGAAGCAGTTTCTGAAAAATTGTTTCGATCTGGTCGTTCTTGTGATGGGCAAGGAAAATGGCGCGGGCATCATACCTATTCTTGACAGAAAGCAGAAATTCACGCCGGATGATTCTGGCCCGGTTTTGAAAATTCCCACTGCCGGCGTTCCACTTTCCGTCCGCATCAGCACGATCCAGCACCTCTAATGGGATGTTATTCTCACTGCAAAACAACCTGACCAACTCTTCATCAGCATCGGATTCAGCGCCACGTTTACCGTAATTAATATGGGCAGCAACAACCCGCATCTTCAGCGCCCTGGCAAGAATCCACAGCAGTACCATCGAATCCACTCCTCCGCTAATCGCTGCGATGTACCTGGCTCCTTTTGCGGGCAGCCCGCATTCGTCCATTCCGGCAGAAACCAAATCAACCAGATTATGTTTCGATGCGTATTTGTTCATGCGTGAATGTCTTAACATCATCATTAGCTGTTAATACCATCAGATAGCCCTGTTCATTGATTCCAAGTATTTTGACCGGAGTCTCCATCCTTTGCCCGTCAACATACAGGGAGACCCAGTTTCCATAGCCATCTATGTTTCTGTTGATTGCGCGGACGAGTCCGATATCCCCTGTTTCGGCTTTATCGAGCATCGGCTCCAACCGGTTGAGCAGCACAGCCAGCAACAACGGCCGATCAACATATTGACCGCCAGAATGAAAGCAGAGAGATGTAGCTGATTGTTCAAGTTCGGAAGGAAACGTTTTCTGATTGACATTTACCCCCATTCCCAATAGCATGCGATCCAGATTTTGTCCGTTGTATCGACATTCGGTGAGCAGTCCGGAGACTTTTTTTCCGGATATAAGCAGGTCATTGGGCCATTTTATCACACTGTCACACGACATGGTAACATCAAGAGTCTCTTTCAACGCGAGCATGGCTACCAATGAGATGAGCTGAAGCCTGCCGTTGGACTCCGGCATGAGTACAATGGTGAATGTGAGATTTTTACCCGGGCTGGTTATCCATGTGCGTCCGAATTGACCTTTTCCTTTTATCTGATGGTCTACCAGACATACAAGCCCGTGCGAAAGCCTTTCATCCGGCATTTCGCCAAGATACCGGTTTGTCGAATCCAGGGATCGAAAAAACCAGAATCTTCTGCCGAGCCATCTGGTCTGCAGCAGACGGTAAAAGGAGGAAATGTCAAACAATGCAGCAGCTTATTTTTCTGTTGAATTTAAGACAATATATAATAAAGGCCTCATTTTTGAGGCCTTGCGCTTGTAAATAGACCCGACTGCATGTACAGATCCTCAAGAATGAGCATCAACAGCTATGCCACCAGGTATGAAAAAACGAACTGGACGCTGTGATCAGCTGCTGATAATGAGCAGTGAATCCTCTGTACCGTAGGGGTTTGTAGCATATCCGTCGGCTGAATCATCATTTGCCCAGCGCTCACCGTCGAGCAGGTAGCGGAAGCGGTATTCGGTTTGTGGAGTCAGGCGAAGTGTGGTCTCCCAGGAGCCGTTTTTTTGCTCGAGCTTGTTCGCTTCGGTATCCCACTCATTGAAGTCACCTACTACAGCGACCTCTCTTTCGGCCCACTCTTCAGGTACACGGAATGTGACTTTGCAGATAGTGCGTTT
>SLLP01000260.1 GCA_007133995.1 Balneolales bacterium | reverse complement strand
TTCCGGATGGATCGATCAAGCGTCACACCCGGCGGAAGCGACCCGGCACGATCGGACTTTGCGCCGCCATCAAGCACCGCTACAACGTGGATCCCGTTCCACATTTGATCTGCAAAGGTTTTACCAGGGAGGAGACCGAAGACGCGCTCATAGAGCTGAACTATCTGGGCATCGACAACGTGCTGGCCATCAGGGGTGACGATCACGGTTACCAGAAGCCGGTCCAGAAATCACGTGGCATAAATGAGTACGCGGTTGACCTTGTCCGCCAGATCAAGCGGATGAACAGCGGGGTCTATCTGGAGCAGCTTATTGATGCCGAGGAGACCGACTTTTGCATCGGTGTCGGCGGATATCCCGAAAAACACATACAGGCGCCCAATCTTGCGTTTGACATAGCCCGGCTCAAGGAAAAGGTGGATGCCGGGGCCGACTATGTTGTCACGCAGTTGTTTTTCGACAACAGCGCCTTCTTCCGTTTTGTGGAAAATTGCCGGAAGGCGGGTATTGAAGTGCCGATCGTGCCCGGTCTCAAGATTCTGACCACTCCGAAACACCTCCACTCGCTTCCACAGTTTTTCCATTTGAGCATCCCCGAGCCGTTGACGCGGGAAGTCAGTGCCGATCCGAAACATGCGCTTGATATCGGGGTGGAATGGGCGGTGGCTCAATGTCGCGAGCTGCTTGAACATGGAGTGCCCGGCCTGCACTTCTACGTGATGGGAAACCCTGATCCGGCCATCAGGGTCATCGATCAGCTCGATGTCGTTCCGGTTAAATCGGCGTAAGAAAAACGGCATGCCGGACAATACAGCCAGATCAACGGATTTACATCTCCGGCTATCACGCTTGACTGCAATGGTGTGCCTGGGGCTGGCTGCACTGCTGGCTGCCTCCTGCGGTACCTCCCGACAGGCAACCGATCCCGAAGCACGGCTGATCACCGAATTCCGGAAGTGGGAAGGAGCACCATACCGGCTTGGCGGTCATTCACGCCGGGGTGTGGACTGCTCGGCTTTTGTTCAGGTTATCATGAAGGATGCGTACGGCGTCGTCATTCCGCGCACGACAAGGGAGCAGATGGATTTCGGCCGACGGGTGCCGGCGGGCGCTATGCGGCTTGGCGATCTGGTTTTCTTTCAGACCGGTCGCACGACCTACCATGTCGGCATCCTGATGCGGGGTGATTTTTTCATGCACGCTTCCACCACACGGGGCGTAACCATCGACCGGCTTGGCGAACCATATTGGAGTGAACGTATCATCCAGGTGCGCAGGGTAACCGGACGCTGATTCAATTCATTTCGAGAAAACGATTTTTGAGGCCGGGTTCCGGCATCCGGCATTCATCACGCTTGCCGAACCACCGGTACCGTTTTTTTGCGATGTAATTGTAAATCGCATTTCGCAGAAAACGGGGCACCACGGCACCCGCCCTGAGCAGTCGCACCGGTCCCTTCAAATATTTGACAAGTTGCAGCACGGCATCCGAGCGCTCATAAACCCTGCCCTCATCCAGCAGCACCACCGTATCCATAGCATCGACTTCAATATTAAGGTGGCGGAGAAGGCTGCGGGATGTCTCGGACTGCAGAGGCGCAAACAGGACGTGGGCCTCCGGATCACGCTCAATGACATAATTCACCCATGAGTTGCATAGATTGCAAATACCATCGAAGAATAGAACCGGTTTTTTGGGGATTTGCGACATCGGATTTCAATTTATTAAGGATTAGCAATATAAGGAAAGCCAATTGACCCGTTTATTGAAATATTCTAATTTGGAAGCCCGCCATTACTAAAGTAAATTTTGCTGAATAAATTATTATGAATTAATTATCCCACATACTGAGGGAGATACGGAAATCTCTGATGATCGATATTCTTTGCGTTGAGAAAGATTTTATTGCAGCATATGTGATCGAAAAACAGATTGAGCGGCTGGGATACCGCATGGTTGGAAAAGTTGAAACAGGTGAGGCGGCCATAGAGCAGGCCATGATCCTGAAACCGGACCTGGTACTGATGGATCTTAAACTTGATGGAGAACTGAATGCCATTGAAGTTGTAAAATACCTGACCAGCGATTACATGATTCCGGTCATTCTTACGACCGCCATTCAGGATACCGACTTGCGGGAGAGAGCGATGGAGCTGGAACTGGTGGAATACCTGAACAAGCCAATTCAGCTGAGTCCCCTGCGCCAGATGGTCGAAAAGATCTATCCGAACGTAAAACTGAAACGGATCCTCCTGGTCGAGGACGATTACATCATATCCATGCTCCTGGAGAAGCAGATACGGAAAATGGGGTATGAAGTTGCTTCCAAAGTGGAGAGTGGTGAAAAGGCGATTGAGAAGACAAAGGAGGAGAAGCCGGACCTCATTCTCATGGATATTGAACTCGCTGGAGATATTGACGGGATCGAAACCGTCAGACAGATTCGCAAGTTCTCGGATGTTCCGGTGATCTACCTGACCGGAAATGCCAATGAGAAAACGAGGGAAATTGCCGTGTCGACCAATCCGGATGGATTTCTGGTCAAACCGGTGGATATGGATGTGCTGAAACAGCATGTCCGCCAGATCGTGGAAAAAGATCCCGTACAGTGATCGCCGGCTGGTTGAATGACCGGCTTATCGGCTGACTGAGGTACTAAAACAGACCATAGAGCATTCTGCCTGCAACAAACATAAGAATTAGAGAGAAAGCGATTTCCAACACTCGAAGCCTTACAACACTGAGCAGTTTTACGCCATACCGCGCACCGAAGATACTGCCTGTGACCAGGGGCAGGGCAACGCCAAGATCGACAAAACCAATCTCCAAACCCGAGAATCCTGAGGTTGGCGGTGTCAGCAGCGCCAGCTGAATCCACCCGGAACAGGTGATCATCA
>SLLP01000072.1 GCA_007133995.1 Balneolales bacterium | reverse complement strand
GGGGAATGAAAATACTGATGATAGAGGACGATCTGACTCTTTGTGAGCTGGTCGGTTCTTTTCTCAGAAAAAAGGGATACAAGTTTTACCAGCATAATACCTTCGAGGGAGCAATTCAAAGTGTCTATGATGTCAGGCCCGATCTGATCATCATGGATCTCCATTTTCCCGATGGAAACGGACTTCATCTATGCAAACAGCTGAAGGATGACGACAATTTTGAGAATCTTCCCATTCTGGTTTTAACCGGACGAGATTACCCTGTGGAAAAAGACATTGCCCTCAAGGCCGGTGTCACGGACTTTTTTCACAAACCGATGATCTACAGCAAACTTGCCGAAAAAATTGAAGAAGTGCTTGGAGATGCTATTCAGATCACATTCTGGGGGGTTCGAGGTTCCATTCCGTGTCCGGGCAAAGAATATTCGGAATTCGGAGGAAACAGCACTTGTGTTCAGCTCAAAGTTCCGGGCCAGAAGCAGCTCCTCATCCTGGATGCCGGTTCGGGGCTGCGCAACCTCGGCAATCAGTTGCAGGATGAAGAGGAATCAATTACCGGTCGGATTTTTATAACACATCCTCATTGGGATCACATCCAGGGCTTTCCATTCTTCAAACCACTTTTTGCTGAAAAGAACAGGTTCGATGTGTACATGCCCCAGCAGATTACAGGATCTACAAAAGAGGTTCTGGTCGACCAGGTATCCTACACCTATTCGCCCATCACGGCTCAGATGTTCAAGGCGCATCTTGACTATCATGCGATAAAACGGGATGGACAGAATTTCGAGGGATACAGCGCGCGGTATATTTCAGCCAATCATCCCGTGGAAACGGCCATTTACAAATTCGAAGTCGGCAGGAAGAAAATTGTTTTTTGTCCCGACAACGAACTCAATACGCTTGAAAACAGCAGCATGAGAGGCAAGAATCTTCCCTATCTCAAACAGTTTGACTCGTTTGTCTCGGAAGCGGATTTGCTCATCCACAATGCCCAATTCGATCTGGAAGAGTATAGAAGCATGGAGAACAGGGGACACTCTACCTGGGCGCTGGTTGTGGAACGTGCTAAAAAGAACGGTGTGAAACATCTCATCCTGACACATTTCGGACCGGATTTCACCGATGATGAACTGCTGAAAGTTGAAGAAAAGGTCAAGAAAATGTCCAAAGATTCCCAAATGCACGCAGAACTTGCACGGGAAGGCCAGACCGTTCACATCTCTGGTTAAATTGGCCGGAGTCCGGGGGCCTGGGCCAAGTGACCTGGTGCCACTCATCCGGAACTTCTTAGCAGATCCATTTTGAGATCTTGTGTTACCAGGGCTGCCTGGTAATACGGAATGTTAAGCTCTTATGGAATATGACTTTGGATCCCCGGCCGGACAGAACATCCAATTGCCGGGGAGTTCCATTTTCGAAGAATCTGATGGCTTTCAGAAAAAATATCTGATTCCAATCCCGCTGTTGCCGGAGAATCCGGTTCCCGGAATGAGGTCGAGTACAGGGACGACTTCAAGAAAGATCTCGAGCGGATCATCCTGAAAGTGGTAGGCAATACCCAGGGGAATGCGGATTCCGAATTGGTCGTCGTCTTCAAAGCGAATGCGTCCGCCAACTCCAAAATAAAGCGGCATGGATCCGACATTCGGCTCAATGATATCGAACCGGTAAAAAAGATAATCCACGTGGAGGTGCAGGGAGGGCTTGTGTACAAAATGCCATGCCGCACCGGCGCTGAATGCCTGCATATCGGAAGTCCAGTATGCCAGACTTACACCGGTCGGGTCTCCGATTATTGCTCCCAAGCCCTTATTTCTTTCGATATTTTGCGCTTCAGCCGTCACAGCCAGAAAACCGGACAACACAAGGATTACAAGTAATTTCTTCATCAGTTTATTTCAATTTGTTTTTTTTAATACAGTTGAAGCAATCATACCCCAAAAATCACATATGTACGATTCACAAGTCATGGATTTTTTGTGTGCCTGATTGCAGACTTTATACGTTTTGTTAGATGATACAGTATAAGCAGGCATTGTGACCAATACATGCTTGTAAATACTTTATGCTACAACGTTTCAGAAATTTTCCGAATCAAATGGTTTAACATCACCAAGATAACATACTCTCAAGAACAGGACAATATATTCGTTCATGCCACATAAAGATATTTTTTCGCACCTTGATAATCTGATTCGATACAATTATTTACCTTAACTCAAGCTTAATAATCACTAATAAACACTTATGCATAGATTAATAGCGCCTTTGATCCTGATCCTGATCCTGATCCTGACCCTGTTTTCCGCCAGCCTGGTCGCGCAGGACAGAAACGCCGTTGTATTGATATCCATTGACGGATTCATGCCGGATTATTTTGAACGCACCGAAACACCGAATTATGACCTTATTATTGAGGAGGGAGTGCTGGCAGATTAATTTATTCCGGTATTTCCCACACTTACTTTTACCAATCACTACTCTATCGTTACGGGACTCTACCCCGAAAATCATGGCATACTGTCGAATACGATGTACGATCCGGAGTGGGATGTCACATTCAGCCTTGGCAACAGGGAGGAGCTGGTCAAAGGGCGATGGTATGAAGGCGAACCAATTTGGGTGACTGCAGAAAAGCAGGGGGTGAGAACAGCCTCCATGTTCTGGGTGGGAAGCGAAGCTGAGATCGCCGGTAAGCGCCCGACTCGATGGACGCCCTACGATGGCAAAGTCCCGCACGAACAGCGCATTGACTCGGTCATTACCTGGCTGACCCTGGAAGATGACACACGCCCCGATTTTGTAACTTTGTATTTCAGTAGAATAGATTCAGAAGGGCATCGTCACGGCCCGGACAGTGACCAGGTAACCAAAGCCATTGCAGACATGGACAAAGACATGGGCTATCTGCTTTCCGAGCTGGATCGGGTCGGTTTGAGAGAAACTACCAACCTGATCATCGTATCAGATCATGGCATGGCGGCACCCTCAGAGGACAAGGTTGTTTTTCTGGATGAAATCATTGATATGGATGACGTGCGTGTGATTGGATGGGGCCCGGTTTCCATGATCCGTCCGGAGGAAAGCAAGCGGGAAACAGTATATAATGCATTAAAAGCTGCAGAAGATAACTACCGGGTATATTACCGTGAGGAGCTTCCGGAAGAGTACCGTATTGGCAATCATCGACGTACGCCGGATATAATCATGGTAGCCGATCTCCCGTGGGTCATCACCAGCCGGTCCATGTTTGAAAGGCGTGGGGTGCTGTCCGGCCATCATGGCTGGGACCATCGCGAACCGGAAATGCGCACAATATTTCTGGCTTCCGGTCCCGATTTTGAGACGGGAAAGAGGGTAGGACCGTTTGAATTAATTCATATTTATGAAATGATTTGCAATATACTCGATCTGGAGCCTGCTGACAATGACGGCTCGCTGAGAAAAGTTAAGCATATCATCAAAAAATAATTCAGCCATTATATCTCTGCGTCTGTCATCGCTGCTATGTCAGACGCAGGGTTGCAACTTTACAGTGAGTAACTGTGACCCGGTATGTTTCAGCAATCAGAGTGTTACCCCCATTAAACGTGATTGTATGATTACGTCCACAGCATGCAGTGATAGTCTCTATTTGGATTGAATCTGATTTATTTTTCAGATAATTTACTCTGGAATTACTAGAGATAGAGTTCTATGAAGTAGATTAAGATTTAAGAGATATAAGAAATTAAATTACGTTCGCCGACAGATTTCAGAATGTATTTGATGTTGCATATAAAAACGAAATAAGGAACCAAGCAAGGAATAAAAGTATGACATACGTAGTAGCCGAACCCTGCATCAATTGTAAATACACGGACTGCGTTGCGGTTTGTCCGGTCGACGCTTTTCGTGAAGGTCCCAACTTTCTCGTTATCCATCCCGATGATTGTATCGATTGCGACGCCTGTGTGGCTGAGTGCCCCGTTGAAGCTATTTTCCCGGATGATGAAGTACCTGAAAAATGGGAGAATTACATCGAATTGAATGAGCGACTCGCAGAAGTTTGGGATGATGCGGTCATCAATGAGACCAAAGATCCGCTTCCGGATGCCGATGAGTGGGCAGAAAAGGGGAAAACCCCTGATATGATCAAGGAATAATTACCGGTTTACCGCAACACTGAACGGATATATTGTGGGAAAACCGAACTCCGGATCGGATGAAAATTCTTATAAGCGCTTTGTCCTCATGGGCAAGGCGCTTTCTGTTTCAACACCTGTGATCATGGGGGTGTTGAATGTCACACCCGACTCTTTTTCGGATGGGGGTGAAATAAATGATACCCGTGCAGCACTCCGAAGAATTGAACAGATGGTGTCAGAAGGTGCCTGTATTATAGATGTCGGCGGGGAGTCGACTCGACCGGGCTCTGATCCGGTTCCGGAGGATGAGGAGATCAGCCGGGTTATGCCCGTGCTGGAAGAAGCGATACCTGCATTTCCCCAAACCATTTTCTCGATTGACACGACAAAATTCGAGGTGGCACAAAGGGCGCTGGAGTGCGGGGTACAGATGGTAAATGATGTAAGCGGACTTAAGCGTGAACCTGGCCTTGCCAGACTTTGTGCTGATCACGAGGCGATTCTGGTTCTCATGCACAGCAAGGGCTCGCCGAAAACCATGCAAAACCAGCCAGAGTATAGTGATGTCATCGGTGAAATCAGCCGTTTTCTGCAGATTCAGGCAGAGATAGCCAGAAAATCTGGCGTTAAACAGATCGTTGTCGATCCGGGTATGGGATTTGGAAAAACGCTGCAGCACAACCTTGAAATTATCGCCAGACTTGATAAATTCCGGCAAATCGGATATCCGGTGCTCATTGGAGCATCACGCAAATCGATGATCGGGCGTATCCTTGCAGACGAACATGGTGACAGGCCGGTAAATAAACGACTTGCCGGAACGCTTTCGCTTCATTATCATGCATTGATGCAGGGCGCCGATATTTTGCGGGTGCATGATGTCCGTGAAGCACGGGACTCGCTGGAAGTTTTCAAAGCAATTTCTTCCGTTTTATAGCACAAAGAGGTTATCTTGGAAGTGCTTGTCCTGGCAGCTACTGCCGTTTTTGTTACCCCTAACCGTCAAAAGGCATACGCGCATTGGAAATCTTGCCATTTGGATTTCTGGAATTTGGTCTGAAAGACCTTATAGAGACGCTCATCATTGCGTGCGTTATCCTTTTGCTATACCGATGGATACGCGGATCATTCGCAGTACCGGTGGTTATTGGATTGATGATCGTTTTTCTTGTCAATGCCGTTGTAAGCCTTTTCGGACTCGCCACCATCAACTTTGTACTTCGAAGGCTGCTTGATGTCGGTATAATTGCCGTCATCATCATATTTCAGCCGGAAATTCGGAAATTGTTGTATAACATTGGGCAAAACACAACGCTCTATAAATTCTTTGACCGGGGCGGCTCTTTCTCTGTGATCGAGGAGGTTATTGATGCAGTGAAATCGCTGTCACGTACCAAGACAGGTGCATTGATCGTCTTTTCGAAAGGGTCACCGCTGAGCGATCTGGTGGACAAAGGGGTAGGGCTTGATGCCAGTGTGAGCAGCGAGCTGCTGCTTACCATCTTCAACCGGGAAACACCATTGCATGATGGCGCCGTGGTGATCAGGGATAATAAAATCGTTGCAGCGAGCGCCTATCTGCCGATCAGTCAGAATCCCAATATCTCATCGGTTTTTGGTACCCGTCATCGCGCAGCCCTGGGTATCAGTGAAGTGAATGATGTGCTGGTGGTTGTCGTGTCCGAAGAGACCGGGAGGATTTCCATAGCACAAAACGGTGCTCTGACCAGTGGCCTGACCATCCAGAAACTGCGCTATGAAATGCAGAAGCACCTGGGAGAAGGAGATGTGGCAGAACAGGAGTTGTCCAGCTTCCGGCAGTCAGAGCTGGAGAGCAACTGAGCATCCAGCCGGGTAATCAATCAACCGGGTGATCTATATCTATCAATCGGAAATTCAACCAGACCAAGAGCCAGGCAATCAACCGGGCAACAGTAAGATCTCCTGATGGTCAGGTGTGTAGAATCCAAAGTCAGCTCGTGCCATGAATGTCAACAAAAAGCCGTTATACACATCCCGGGATCTGTACAATCGCGGGTTTGAAGAATCCGCTCCGGGATCGTTTCCATTTCGGCGGGGACCCTACAAGACGATGTACACACAGCGTCCGTGGACCATTCGCCAGTATGCCGGTTTTTCAACGGCGGATGAGACCAATGCGTTTTACCGCAAAGCATTGAATGCCGGGCAGAAGGGATTGAGCGTGGCTTTCGACCTGGCGACGCATCGCGGTTATGACTCCGACCACCCCAGGGTGGAAGGCGATGTGGGGAAGTCGGGCGTGGCAATCGATACCGTTGAGGATATGATCCGGCTTTTCGACGGTATACCGTTGGACGAGGTTTCGGTCTCCATGACGATGAACGGGGCGGTCCTGCCGGTCATGGCCTGCTTTATTGTGGCTGCCGAGGAGCAGGGTGTGAGTCAGGAACAGCTTGCCGGAACCATTCAGAATGATATCCTGAAGGAGTTCATGGTTCGGAACACCTATATCTATCCGCCGGCGCCCTCCATGACGATTGTTTCAGATATTATGGCTTTTACGCACCGGAAAATGCCGCGCTTCAACTCTATTTCGGTGTCGGGTTACCATATGCAGGAGGCAGGAGCCACACCGCTCCAGGAGCTTGCATTCACGATTGCGGACGGACTCGCCTACCTGGACGCGGCGCGGGCGGCCGGACTGCATGTCGATGACGTGGCCCCCAGGGTCTCTTTCTTCTTTGCAATAGGCATGGATTTTTTGACAGAGGTAGCAAAATTACGTGCAGCAAGGGAACTGTGGGCAACACTGGTCAGGGAGCGGTTCAATCCGGAAAACGAAAAGTCATTGCTACTTAGAATGCATTGTCAGACATCGGGTTGGAGCTTGACAGCTCAGGATCCTTTGAATAACGTGGTGCGTACAACTATCGAAGCCCTGGCTGGTGTGTTCGGCGGTACGCAGTCACTCCATACCAACTCGTATGACGAGGCGCTTTCACTGCCAACCGACGCAGCTGCCCGCATAGCCAGAAATACGCAACTCATCCTGCAGAATGAAACCGGCCTTTGCCAGTTTATTGATCCTTTCGCCGGATCATATGCCATTGAGTCGCTGACAGCCGACATGGTTTCCGAAGCTTTGGAAATTATTCGCGAGGTGGACGCACTTGGCGGGATGGTCCGGGCCATCGAACAGGGTATGCCCCAGCGCAGAATACAGGAGTCGGCAGCGTCACGTCAGGCTGTTATAGACAGCGGCGATGAGGTTATCGTGGGGATGAATACGTACCGGTCTGATGATGCACCGGAACTGGATGTGTTTGATGTGGACAACAAAAAGGTGCTCGTTCAGCAGAAAAAGAAACTGGAACGCATTCGTTCGCAGCGGGATCCGGAGGCGGTCAGGCGTGGTCTGGATGCTGTTATGGAAGTGGCGCGCGGAGATCATCCTGCGGGGAGCTTGCTGGAAACCATGGTCGATGTCGCCCGTGCACGAGCCACATTGGGAGAAATGTCGGTAGCGCTGGAAGATATTTGGGGCCGGCATCGTGCCGGCCAATCGACAGTGACAGGTGCATATCGCAAATCATATCAAAATAAAACAGAATTTATGGAGCTGGTGGGTGAGGTTGAAGCTTTTGCACACCGGGAAGGACGACGACCGCGCATGTTGGTCGTGAAACTGGGTCAGGACGGGCATGACCGGGGTGCGCGAATTGTGGCAGCTGCATTTGCCGACATCGGATTTGATGTAGATCTGGGCCCGCTTTTTCTCACCCCTGCTGAAGCAGCACGCCAGGCCATGGAAAACGATGTGCATGTGGTAGGTGTGTCAACCCTTGCCGGTGCACACAAAACCCTGATACCAGCTCTTATCGAGGAGTTGAAGAAAGAGGGAGCCGGTGATATTGCCGTCGTCGCCGGTGGGGTTATACCCGAAAAAGACAGCGAATGGCTAAAAAATAATGGGGTTCTGGAGATATTTGGTCCGGGCGCCGGCATCTTGTCAGCGGCCAGAAGTGTGCTTCAGTGCATCGCTGTTCGCGGCACAGGAGAAACGGATCGCTAATGTATTTTTCGAGGATGCTAAAAGTAAAAATGGCATGCTGGCGGCCATAGTGCACATACCCATCACATCAGATCATTGAAGCGAATGTCAAAAAACAAAGCCGAAGAAAAGAAACGGAGTAAGCAGTCCGGTCTGGATGAGGGAGGCAGTAGAAATTCCGGAGAAAAAGAAGAACGATTCCATGCCTGGGCGGACGCGATCCGGTCAGGTAATCGTCGTGATCTTGCCAGAGCGATTACCCTTGTTGAAAGTACGCGGCCTGATGATCTGGAATATGCACAACAGTTGCTTGAACTGCTTCTGCCCTATACCGGCGGGGCAGACCGCATCGGAGTAAGCGGTGTGCCGGGAGTTGGGAAAAGTACATTTATTGACACGCTGGGCAAGGAGCTGATTGCAGATGGCCGCAAGGTGGCTGTTCTGACAGTCGACCCAAGCAGCCCGCTATCAGGTGGAAGCATACTTGGCGACAAGACCAGAATGGTGGAATTTTCCTGTATGGAGGAGGCTTTTATCCGTCCGTCACCAGCCGGAAAAACGCTGGGCGGTGTTGCACGAAAAACTCGTGAAGCCATGTTGATGTGTGAGTCGGCCGGTTACGACGTGGTCATTATTGAAACGGTCGGAACGGGTCAGGCGGAGTGGCAGGTCAGCAGCATGGTCGACTTGTTTGCCGTATTGATGATGTCCAACGCGGGAGATTCACTGCAGGGAATTAAACGAGGAATACTGGAAATGGCTGATATCATTCTGGTGAATAAAGCCGACGGCAATTTAAAAGAAGCAGCTGAGCTGACCGCGAATGAATACAGAAATGCCATGAAGCTTATGGATAATGGAGATTGCGCAACAGCTGTGCACACCTGTAGCGCACTCGACCCCGAATCTGTGCGCTTATGCTGGCGTCATTTTACCGGTGCGCTATCACAAAGAAAAAATGATTCGCGATTTGAAAACAGGCGGTACGCACAACTTCTGCAATGGATACGTTCCCCGGCAGAAGATTCACTGCAGCAGATTCTGCAGAATAGCACAAGCCGTTCTGTTCTGGAGGACCTGGCAGATCAGGTTCATAATAAAAAGATTACGCCATTGCATGCAGGTCTTGTATACAGAAGAAATATCGTATCAGAATTTGCGGATTTGGACAGGCATAGCAAGGTTCCCAACTGATTTTCAAAAAACAACCATAATCCGGGAACGATTTGCACATCGAATTCAATTTAGGTATTGATAGAGTAAATCTATTTCATTCATTCCAGCCTTGAATCAAAAATCATACAGGCGGGAAACAACTGTAACAGACTGTTACCTAGATTATTTAAAAACAGATACTTTTGATATGGATATCCTTGAAGCAATGCGTACAATACGTGTTCACGCGAAAGACCAATCATCTGCGGAAACTCTGAAGGATCTATTTGAGAAGATCATTGATGAGCGTGACGCGGCAAGAAAAGAGCTCAAGCTTCTTGAGGCAGCGATACGCAATGACTATGAATCCATCCTTATTACCGAGCTTGATCTGGATGATCCCGGGCCAAAAATCGTGTACGTAAATGAAGGGTTTGAAAAGATGACCGGGTACAAAAAGGAGGAGGTAGTCGGAAAAACCCCCCGGATTCTCCAGGGACCCAAAACGGATCGCGAGACTCTGGACCGTCTGAAAGAATCTCTTATTGAGGGAAAAGCATTTTTTGGACAGACTGTTAACTACAGAAAAGACGGATCTGAATTTATCAATCAGTGGGATATTCATCCGCTTGCGGATAAAGACGGTAAAATTACGCACTGGGTCTCCTATCAGCATGATATCACCGAACGCAAGCGCGTGGAACAGTCGCTGGTTGACAGCAAGATTGAGATGGATGATTTCTACGAGACATCCAAAAGAACGGTACTGGATCTTGCAGAGGACGGATCGATCCGATTTGCGAACAAATCGTTCATTGAACTGATCGGCTACGAGAAAGAGGAACTCAAGAAAATGAAGTTTTGGGATGTCATGCCCGAAAAACATGGCCAGATCGTAAAAGAACGTTTCGATGAGCTTTGGAAGGAGAATTTCCAGTCACAACCCGACTACAGATTCATTCTGCAGCACAAAGGGGGCCTACCAATTCAGGTTGAGGCGAACATACAGCCTTTGGAGCTGAAGACGGAAAAAGTGATGCGCACCGAAGTGAGCAATGTCTCTCTGCGCAAGAAGGTGCTCAAGACGTTGTATCAGCGGAATCAGGATTTCAACCGTATTTTCAATACCAAGAGTGATTTCAAATACGGATTGGGTTTCAATGAAAACGGAGAACCGGAATTTCGCTGGTTGTCAGATGATATCACGAATCTCACAGGCTATTCGGTTCGGGAATGTGAGGGGTATGACGGCTGGCTCAGGCTTATCCATGAGGATGATCGTGAAAAGGCCAAGTCTCATTTGAAAAAAGTGTCGGAAGGCCGATCAATGTGTATTGAATATCGTATTGTCGATAAAAACGGCAAAGAATTACCGGTTATGGACTATGCAAAATCGGTGGATGTCCAGACCTTTGATATCAAAGGTGCAGTGGCGCTAATCAAGCAAACAGCAGACGAAGCGTAACGCACATTATCCTGATCCTCTCTACATCCTGACCTTCTTTAAATCCTGACTCTCTCCAAATTCAAATTCTGTCCAATCCAAGACACAAAGGCAGTCACAACTGATTAAAATCTTCTACTGTCCCAAATAATCTCAGCGGTATGATGTCCGGTTTTGTTTGTGCCGTCGGTTATCTGATGTCGGCATGAAAAGCCGTGTGAACAGATGATATCCTCCTCTTTCAACTGTCTGATCTGCGGAAACAATGCAAGTTCGCCGATCTTCATGGAAACATCGTAGTTTTTTTCCTCGTAGCCAAAACTTCCGGCCATGCCGCAACAGCCAGTCCTGAGTTCAACAGGATCAAATCCGGCCCGACGTAACAATTCGAGAACCGGCGATGTCCCAACTAGCGCCCTGGTGTAACAGTGGCCGTGGACAAAGACTTTCTGCCCAAAACCTCTGAACCGGTTCACGAACAAATCCGGTTCGATTTCAGCAGTGAGAAATTCCTCAAACAGAAAAGAAGCTTCGGCGATGGAGCGGGCATCTTCGAGCTGGTCATCTTCGCAAAGATCAAGATATTCGTCACGGTAAGTCAGGAT